>NZ_JBEOSZ010000029.1:0-30496 GCF_040303285.1 Streptomyces sp. NPDC096046
GGGACCCTGTGGGAGAGTAGGACGCCGCCGAACAATTCTTGTGAAAACCCCCGCATCTTCGGATGCGGGGGTTTTCTGCGTTGAGGGCCCCTTTCGGGGACCGCTTTCCTTCAGAGGCGTCCGGTCGACTTCAACGCCAAGTAGGCATCCGCCAGCGCCGGCGCCAGGTCGTCGGGTGCGGCGTCGACGACCGTGACGCCGTGGCGACGGAGTTGCTCCGCGGTGCGGTGACGTTCCGACTGGGCCTGGGCGGCTGCGGCGGCCGCGTAGACAGCGTCGACATCCCCGCGGGCCTTGGCCATGTGGGTGATGTGCGGGTCCGCCACCGAGGCCACCAGGACCGTGTGGCGCTGAGTGAGCTGGGGGAGGACCGGAAGCAGGCCCTCCTCGACGGGAGCCGCGTCCAAAGACGTGAGCAGGACGATCAGGGAGCGGCGGGGGGACGTGCGCAGGGCGGTGGCCGTGAGGCCTCGGGCGTCCGTCTCGACGAGTTCCGGTTCGAGCGTGGCCATGGCGTTGACCAGGGCGGGAAGGACGTCGCCCGCGGTGCGGCCCTGGACGAGGGCGCGAACTTTACGGTCGTAGGCGAGAAGGTCCACGCGGTCGCCGGCGCGGGAGGCGAGGGCTGCGAGCAGAAGAGCCGCGTCCATGGCGGCGTCCAGGCGGGGGGCGTCGCCCACGCGGCCGGCCGAGGTGCGGCCGGTGTCGAGGACCATGAGGATGTGGCGGTCCCGCTCGGGACGCCAGGTCCGTACGGCGACCGTGGTCTGGCGGGCTGTGGCGCGCCAGTCGATGGAGCGGGTGTCGTCGCCCGGGACATATTCGCGCAGGCTGTCGAACTCCGTGCCTTCACCGCGGGTGAGGACGCTGGTCCGGCCGTCCAGTTCGCGCAGGCGGGCCAGTTTGGACGGTAGGTGCTTGCGGCTGGTGAACGGAGGGAGGATGCGCACCGTCCAGGGGGCCTTGTGGGTCCCCTGGCGGGCGAAGAGGCCGAGAGGGCCGTACGAGCGGATGGTGACGCGGTCGCTCTGGCGGTCGCCTCGGCGGGTGGGGCGTAGACGGGTCGTCACACGGCGGCGTTCGCCCGGCGGGACCGTGATGCGGTGGCGGGAGGCCGTCGTTTCCGTGCCCGGCGTCCAGCTGCTGGGGGGCCAGGCGTCACGGAGCCGGGCGCGGAGGGGGCGGCGGGACGGGTTGGTGAGGGTGAGGGTCACGTCCGCCGTGTCGCCCAGGCGTACGGAGGTGTCGCCGGAGCGGGTCAGGCCGAGGCGGCGTACGGGGGCGGCCAGTGCGAAGTCGCAGGCGCAGGCCACGGCCAGGGGGGCGTTGACCGCCAGGATGCCCGTCCAGCCGGGCTCCCAGATGCCGACGGGGAGGGAGCCCAGGGCCGCGAGGAGGGCGGCGCGTCCGGTGAGTGCCATCAGCGGGGGACGGGGACGTGGGCGAGGATCGCGTTGATGACCGAGTCGGCCGTCACGCCTTCCATCTCGGCCTCCGGGCGGAGCTGCACGCGGTGCCGGAGGGTGGGGAGGGCGAGGGCCTTCACATCGTCCGGGATGACGTAGTCGCGGCCGGTCAGCCAGGCCCAGGCGCGGGCGGTGGCCAGGAGGGCCGTGGCGCCTCGTGGCGAGACGCCGAGCGTGAAGGACGGCGACTCGCGGGTGGCGCGGCAGATGTCGACGACGTAGGCGGTGATCTCCGGGGAGACGGTCGTCTCGGCGACGGCGGCTCGGGCTGCTTCCAGGTCGGCGGGGCCCGCCACGGGGCGGACGCCGGCGGCTCGGAGGTCGCGCGGGTTGAAACCCTCGGCGTGGCGGGTGAGGACGTCGATCTCGTCCTGGCGGGAGGGGAGGGGGATGGTGAGCTTGAGGAGGAAGCGGTCCAGCTGGGCTTCCGGGAGGGGGTAGGTGCCCTCGTACTCGACCGGGTTCTGCGTTGCTGCGACCAGGAAGGGGTCGGGGAGGGGGCGGGGCGTGCCGTCGACGGTGACCTGGCGTTCCTCCATGGCTTCCAGGAGGGACGACTGGGTCTTGGGAGGCGTGCGGTTGATCTCGTCGGCGAGGAGGAGGTTGGTGAAGACCGGGCCGGGCTGGAAGGAGAACTCGGCGCTGCGGGTGTCGTAGACCAGGGAGCCGGTCACGTCGCTCGGCATGAGGTCGGGGGTGAACTGGACGCGCTTGGTGTCGAGTTCGAGGGCGGAGGCGAGGGCGCGGACCAGGAGGGTCTTGGCGACGCCGGGGACGCCTTCGAGGAGGACGTGGCCGCGGCAGAGCAGGGCGACGACGAGACCGGTGACGGCGGGGTCCTGGCCGACCACGGCCTTGGCGATCTCGGCGCGCAGGGCCTCCAGGGCGTCTCGGGCGGTGCCCGGGTCCCCGGTCTGCCCGGCGTTGTCAGTGGTCGGGTCCATCATGGACGGCGTACCTCTCTTTCGAGGGCGTCGAGTCGGTCGGCGAGTGCGATGAGTGCTGTGTCGTCGCTGGGCGGTGGTCCGAAGAGGAGTGCGTGCTGGTCCCGGCCGTCGCCGTGGAGGTGGGCGGACAGGGCGGGGAGCAGGGCCTCGGGCGTGTGCGCCTGGGTGACGGGGACGCCTAGGAGGGGGGCGAGGCGGGTGCGGGTGGTGGAGCGCAGAGCGTCGGCCGCGCGGTCGCGGGCGTCGGCCTTGCGGTAGAGGCGGGCGCGGCCTTCGGCGGTTTCCGAGGCACGGATCGCGACGGGGAGTTTTTCGGGCACGAGGGGGCCGAGTCGGCGTGCCCTCCAGAGGGCGGCCAGGGCTGCGGCGATGAAGAGTTGCAGGGTGCCCCAGAGCCAGCCCGAGGGGAGCAGGTCGAAGAAGCCACGTTGGCCATCGGCGTCGGTGGCCGACGTGTCGGAGAGCGAGGGGAGGTACCAGACGAGATGGGGGCGGGAGCCGAGGAGCTGGAGGGCGAGCGAAGCGTTGCCCTGCTCGTCGAGGCGGTCGTTGAGGAGGATGTCGGGCGCGCCCAGGACGATGGTGTCGCCGTCCCCGCGTGCGTCCGGGATGCGCAGCAGGGTGGCCAGACGCTCGCTGGGGTAGCACTGGTCCGCGCCGAGGTGGGTCGTCGTGTAGCGGACGCCGCCGGTCTCGGCGGTGCCTGCGCGTCGGGCGGCGGGCAGGGTGCAGTCCGGGGCGAGTGCCGAGTCGAGGCTGGTGGCGGGGTCGGCGGTGACGCCGGGGGCGAGCCGTTCGATGGAGGCGCTGCCGGCGGCGACCAGGACGGTGCGCCCGCGGGAGTCGGCCAAGGCGCGGTGCAGGCGGGTCTGCTGGCTGGGGGTCAGCAGATCGGGGGCGGCCACCAGGAGGGTGGTGTCGGGTCCGGCTGCGTCGGCCGCGTCGTCCAGGGTGGTGACGACCCGGGTGTCCACGCCGCGGTCGGCGAGGAGTTCGGCGACGGCGCGGCTGCCGCCCGGGTCGGCGGAGCGCGGGTCGAGTTCGCCGTGGCGGGCGTCGGAGCGGATGAGGGCGATGGCGACGGCTCCCACGAGGAGCACCACGAGGGCGAGCGCGATGCCGCGCGCGCGGGTCCACACCTGGCGGGCGGTGGGCGAGGACGAGGTGGGCGAGAGGGTGGCCTCGGTGGTCATTCGGCGGCTCCCTGGCGACTGTTGGGGGCCGTGCTCGCGCTGCTCGCCGTGAGCTGGGGCTTGGTGCGTTCCAGGTCGCGGTCGAGTTCAGTGATGCGGTGGTACGACTGCTCTGTCGCCGAGCGGCCGCCGTACGTCACGTCGTCGAAGTCGCGGGCGGCGGTGCGCAGCCGGTCGGTGTGGGCCGGCAGGGCGCGGCCGGCTTCGGCTGCGGCCTCGTCTGCGGTGCGGCCGGGGCGGACGTCGAGGAGGGCGCGTTCCTCCAGGGCGCGGACGAGGGCCCGCATGCGTTCCTGGACGGCCTGGTTCCAGTGGCCTTGTGCGGCGTGTGCCTCGGCGGCGGCGCGGTGGTCGGCGGCGCTGCGGGGGCGGTCGTCGAACAGGGCGGCGGAGGACGCGGGTTGGCGGCGGGGGGTGCCCAGGCGCCACCACAGGGCGGCCAGGAGCGCGATGACGGCCAGGATGATGACGACCAGGCCGAGTGTGCCGCCGGGGGTGGCGGCCGAGGTGGCGTTGAAGAGTTTGCCGAGCCAGTCCCAGAAGGCGTCCAGGGCGCGCTGGAACAGGCTGGGGTCGTCCTCGTGGTACATCCGCTTGGACAGCTCACGCCGGGCCGCCTCCCGCGCGGGGTCGCGCGGGAGGGTGAGGGGCGGATCGTCGGCGGAGCGGGCCGGCGACAGCAGGGGTGTGTCGCCGGCGCTCAGCAGCGTCCGTATGCCGGCGCGTGGCAGCGCCGTGGTGAGAAGCTCCCCCGCCCTGCTCACCGCATCAGCTCCCCGGGGTGGCGCCGGGGGCGGGGGAGCCGTGGCCCTGGACGCCCGCGGCGCGGACCAGCTCGAGGTCGAGGGCCTCGCGGCGGATGCGCTGGTCGATGTACAGGAGCACGGTGACGCCTGCCGTGATCGGGAACGTGATCATGGAGCCGATCACCGAGCCGATGCCGCTGATGATGAGGAATGTCCAGCCGAGGCCGCCGGCACCGGTGTTGAGCCAGCCGGTGAGGCCGTCGCCGCTGAGGGCCGCGGCGAGGAGGGTGAAGGGGATGACGATGATCGAGGCGACGACGCCCGCGATGAGCGTGGCGAGCAGCTGGATGCCGAAGATCCGCCACCAGGTGCCCCGGACGAGCTTGGCGGAGCGGATCAGGGCCTTCTTGATGCCCTGCTTCTCCAGCATCAGGGCGGGCGAGGCGAGGGAGAAGCGGATCATCAGCCACAGAGCGACGATGCCGGCGCCGATGATGCCGAGGACGGTCAGGGCGACACCCGCTCCGCCGTTCACGGTGACGCCGACGATGATGCCGGGCAGGCTGCCCACGGTGACGACGCCGGCGGTGATGAGCAGCAGGAGGCAGATCAGGCCGAACAGTTTGAAGACCTGAGGGCGGGCGTCGCGCCAGGCCTCGCCGATGGTCACCGACTTGCCGAGGACGGCACGGCTGGTGACGGTGGTGAGCAGCGCGGTCGCGATGACGGTGCCGACCAGGGAGATCACGAAGACGACGGTGGAGCTGAGCATGGCGTCGCCCATGGCGCGGGTCAGCTCGCCGAGGGTCGCGCTGGGATCGTTGAGGGCGTCGGTGGAGGAGTCGTCCAGGACGAGGCCCTGGAACAGGACGACGATGACCTCGGTGAGGACGGCGACGGTGAGCGAGATGCCCAGGACGGTGCGCCAGTAGGCGCGCATGGTGGAGACCGCGCCGTCGAGGATCTCGCCCACGCCGAGCGGGCGGAGCGGGATGACGCCGGGTTTGGCGGCGGGCGGGGGACCGCCCCAGCCGCCTCCCCAGCCGCCGGGGGCGCCGTGTCCGGGTCGGCCTCCGGGGCCGTATCCGCCGGGGCCGTGGCCGCCGGGAGGCGGGGTGCCCCAGTTTCCCGGCCCGGGCGGCGGGGGCGGGGGAGCCTGGCCGGGGACGGCCGGGCCGCTGGGGGCGGACCACTGGGCCGGTGGCGGCTGCTCCTTGGACCACTGCGGGCCGGGGTCCTGCGGGGTCTGGCCGGGCTGGGCCGGCTCGTCCGCGGGCTGTGCGGGTCCGGGGTGGTCGGTGGGCTCGGCAGGGCCGGACTGATCCGGCTTCTGCCCGTCGGACGGGGCGGATCCGGGCGAGGCCCAGCCCGGAGTGTCGTTCATCGTCGCTCCTTCACGGTGCCCGTCCGCGGTCGCGGCGGCAGGTTGGCAGCCATCGTGCCATGGGGTGGTCTTGGAACGACCGGCCGAGGTAGGGGCTGCGCACCTTCAATTGTCCGCCCGATAGGGGGCAGACTGACGGCATGGCTGATCAGTACGCGCGCAGCGGTGACGACAAGCGGCCGACCGATATCCCCGCGATCCGCTGGGAAGAGCCACCGGAAGGCCCCGTTCTGGTCCTGCTGGACCAGACGAGGCTGCCCGTCGAGGAGGTCGAACTGGTTTGTACGGACGCCTCCGCACTCGTGGAGGCGATTCGCTCGCTCGCCGTGCGCGGAGCGCCCCTGCTCGGCATCGCGGGGGCGTACGGGGTCGCGCTCGCGGCCGTGCGGGGCTTCGACGTGGACGAGGCCGCCTCCGCGCTGGCGAGTGCCCGGCCGACCGCGGTGAACCTGGCTGTGGGTGTGCGCCGGGCCCAGGCGGCTCACCGGGCGGCGCTCGCCGAGGGCGGTGACGTCCGGCGGGCGGCCGCGGCGGCGCTGGCCGCGGCGCGGCAGCTGCACCGAGAGGACGCCGAGGCCAGTGGGCGGATGGCCGAGCACGGGCTGGCGTTGCTCGACGAGCTGCTGCCCGGAGGCGGGCACCGGATCCTCACCCACTGCAACACCGGTTCGCTGGTGTCGGGCGGGGAGGGGACGGCGTTCGCGGTGGCGCTCGCGGCGCACCGGATGGGCCGGCTGCGGCGGCTGTGGGTGGACGAGACGCGGCCGTTGCTTCAGGGGGCTCGCCTGACGGCGTACGAGGCGGCTCGCAGCGGGATGGCGTACACGCTGCTCACCGACAACGCGGCGGGATCGCTGTTCGCCGCGGGCGAGGTGGACGCGGTGCTGATCGGGGCGGACCGCATCACGGCGGACGGTTCGGTGGCGAACAAGGTCGGGAGCTATCCGCTGGCGGTGCTGGCGCGGTACCACCATGTGCCCTTCATCGTGGTGGCGCCGGTGACGACGGTGGATCTGGACACCGCGGACGGTGCGTCCATCGAGGTCGAGCAGCGGCCGGGGCACGAGGTGACGGAGGTGACCGCGCCGCAGGTGCCGGTGGCCGGTGCGGAGGCGGGCGGTGGGATTCCGGTGGCGCCACTGGGGACGCAGGCCTACAACCCGGCGTTCGACGTGACTCCTGCCGAGCTGGTGACGGCGATCGTCACGGAGGAGGGCGTTGTTTCGCCTGTGACGGCGGAGGCGCTCGCCGAGGTGTGTGCGCGGTCCCGACGGGTGTCGGCGGACTGAGCCGACGGTTACGGAGGGTGCGCGGGGCGAGGCGGCTTCCTGGCACCCTCGGTTCGCCCCGCTCGGTTCTGCGGCCCCCCGCGCCCTCGGGGAGCCGTGAAATCGGGCGGGTCTCGTCCGCGTCGAGATCATGGGCAGGCGGACGAAAGCAGACAGTAGCGCTTACTGCGACTATGGTCACTGGCCGGTGAGCTACCTCACCACTGCCTTCGCCACCGTTATGAGAATGGGATGATGTCGTTTATGAAGGGACGAGTCCTTGTCGTCGACGACGACACCGCACTGGCCGAGATGCTCGGCATCGTGCTGCGTGGTGAGGGTTTCGAGCCGTCGTTCGTGGCCGACGGCGACAAGGCGCTGGCCGCTTTTCGCGAGGCCAAGCCCGATCTTGTGCTGCTGGACCTGATGCTGCCCGGCCGGGACGGCATCGAGGTGTGCCGCCTGATCAGGGCGGAGTCGGGCGTGCCGATCGTGATGCTGACCGCGAAGAGCGACACCGTCGATGTCGTCGTGGGCCTGGAGTCCGGTGCCGACGACTACATCGTGAAGCCGTTCAAGCCGAAGGAGCTGGTGGCCCGCATCCGGGCGCGGCTGCGGAGGTCGGAGGAGCCCGCTCCGGAGCAGCTCGCCATCGGTGACCTGGTCATCGACGTGGCCGGGCACTCCGTGAAGCGGGACGGGCAGTCGATCGCGCTGACGCCGCTGGAGTTCGACCTGCTGGTCGCGCTGGCGCGCAAGCCGTGGCAGGTGTTCACGCGCGAGGTGCTGCTGGAGCAGGTGTGGGGCTACCGGCACGCGGCGGACACGCGGCTGGTCAACGTGCATGTGCAGCGGCTGCGCTCCAAGGTCGAGAAGGACCCGGAGAAGCCGGAGATCGTGGTGACCGTCCGTGGTGTCGGGTACAAGGCAGGGCCGAGCTGACATGTCCGGAGACAGTGCCGCTTCGGCGCCCGGCCGGCCCGGGGCCCGCCCGGAGCGGCCTGTCGGGCGGAAGAAGTCCGACTCCCGCTGGGCGCGGTTCCTGGAGAGCGGGCTGCTCCAGGGCGGCGTTCAGGGCAGCCCGGTCATCCGCTTGTTCATGCGGTGGGTGCGCCGGCCGTTGCTGCCCGTCATGCGGCTGTGGCGGCGCAACATCCAGCTCAAGGTCGTCGTCACGACGCTGCTGATGTCGCTCGGCGTGGTGCTGCTGCTGGGCTTCGTCGTCATCGGGCAGGTGCGCAACGGCCTGCTGGACGCCAAGGTGAAGGCGTCCCAGAGCCAGGCCACGGGCGGGTTCGCGGTGGCCAAGCAGCGGGCCGACGAGGAGGCGAGCGGCACCGGCGACGACGCCGCCACGGCGGGCGGGCGCCCCGCGCAGAACGTCACCCCGTGGATGAGCGATCTCGTCTCCTCGCTGTCCAGCGGCGGCCAGGGCGCCTTCGACGTGGTGACGCTCCCGGCCTCCGGCGCGGACGGTGCGGGCGGCCGCGGACAGCGGGCCTCCGGCGAGGTGGACTGGAGCAGGAGCGTGCCCCCGGACCTGCGGGAGCGGGTCGGCGGCAGTACGGCGGCCGCGCAGAGCTACACCCGCATCACCTACAACAACCCCACCAAGGACTCCCAGCCGGGCCTGGTCATCGGCATGCAGGTCGACGACCCCAACGGCGATCCGTACCAGCTGTACTACCTCTTCCCGCTCACCCAGGAGGAGAAGTCGCTGAGCCTGGTCAAGGGCACGCTGGCGACGGCCGGGCTGTTCGTCGTGGTCCTGCTCGGGGCCATCGCCTGGCTCGTCGTACGGCAGGTCGTCACGCCGGTGCGGATGGCGGCGGGGATCGCCGAGCGGCTGTCGGCGGGGCGGCTTCAGGAACGTATGAAGGTCACCGGCGAGGACGACATCGCGCGGCTCGGCGAGGCCTTCAACAAGATGGCGCAGAACCTCCAGCTGAAGATCAGCCAGCTGGAGGACCTGTCGCGGATGCAGCGGCGGTTCGTGTCGGACGTGTCGCACGAGCTGCGTACGCCGCTGACGACCGTCCGGATGGCCGCGGACGTCATCCACGAGGCGCGTGTGGACTTCGACCCGGTGACCGCCCGGTCGGCGGAACTCCTCGCCGACCAGCTGGACCGGTTCGAGTCGCTGCTCGCCGACCTGCTGGAGATCAGCCGGTTCGACGCGGGTGCCGCGGCCCTGGAGGCGGAGCCGGTAGACCTCAGGGACGTCGTGCGGCGTGTCGTCAGCGGGGCCGAGCCGCTCGCGGAGCGCAAGGGCACCCGCATCCGGGTCCTCGGGGACCAGCAGCCCGTCGTCGCCGAGGCCGATGCCCGGCGCGTGGAGCGGGTGCTGCGCAACCTCGTCGTCAACGCCGTCGAGCACGGTGAGGGCAGGGACGTCGTCGTGAAGCTCGCCGCGGCCGGTGGTGCCGTCGCCGTGGCGGTGCGGGACTACGGGGTCGGGCTGAAGCCGGGCGAGGCGACCCGTGTGTTCAGCCGCTTCTGGCGGGCCGACCCGGCACGCGCGCGGACCACCGGTGGTACGGGGCTGGGGCTGTCGATCGCCCTGGAGGACGCGCGGCTGCACGGCGGCTGGCTGCAGGCGTGGGGCGAGCCGGGGGGCGGTTCGCAGTTCCGGCTGACGCTGCCCAGGACCGCCGACGAGCCGCTGCGGGGCTCGCCGATACCGCTGGAGCCCAAGGATTCACGACGGAACCGGGGGCTGGACGACGCCGGCCTGCCGTGCGGCGGTGGAGACGGCGAGAAGCGGGCGACCGTGCCGGCGCAGCCGGTGAGCGGGCCGGTGTCGCAGGGCACGAAGCGGGACCCGATACCGCCGCGCGTCGCCCCCACGGCGGACCCGACGGCCCTGCCCGGCAATGGTTCCCGTGTGGTGCCCAGGCCCTCCTCGGGCACGCGGCGGCAGGACCGGGCGGCCGGGGCGGAGCAGTCGGCTCCCGGCGCGGGCGTGAGTGACCCGGACGGGACGGGGCGGGGCGAGGGCGCCGACGGCCGGACCGGGCCGACCCGGAATCCGGTCGTGAACGGGGCGCGGAACGAGGACGACCGCTCCGCGGGACCGGGTGGCCGGGTGACCGGGCCCCGGGACGTGGACAGGCAAGGGGAGGCATCTCGTGGGCGCTGACCGCGAGGGGCGCGGCCGGCGCAGGCCCGCGCGTGTGATGGTGTACGCCGCCGGTGGCGTCCTGGTACTGGCCGGGTGCGCCTCGATGCCGGACAGCGGGGATCTACGGGGCGTGGAGTCCACCCCCCGCCAGGAGACGCAGGTGCGGGTGTTCGCCGTGCCACCGGGGGAGGACGCGCCGCCCTCGGACATCGTGCAGGGCTTCCTGGAGGCGCTCACCAGCGACGATCCGCACTACAAGACGGCACGCCAGTACCTGACCGGCGACGCCGCGAAGACCTGGCGTCCCGAGGCGTCCACCACCGTGCTGACGGACGGGCCGGGCGCCAAGCCCGAGGCGGGCGGCGGTGGGGAGGACAGCGGCGCGATCTCGTACATGCTGACCGGCACCAAGGTCGCCACCGTCGACGCGCAGCAGGCGTACGCGCCCGCCACGGGGGCGTACGGCGGGAGCGTGCACCTGACGCAGAACAGCAAGCGGCAGTGGCGGATCGACGCGCTGCCGCAGGGTGTCGTCATCGGCGAGTCGGATTTCCAGCGCAACTACATGTCCGTCAGCAAGTACTACTTCGCCTCGAACACCGACACGGCCGGATCGAAGTCACAGCCCACGGCGGTCGCCGACCCGGTCTACGTGCGGCGGCGCGTGGAGCCCATGACGCAGATGGTGAGCTCCCTGCTCAACGGGCCCACGCGATGGCTGGGGCCCGTGGTCGGGTCGAGTTTCCCCACCGGTACGGCGTTGGCGAAGGACGCCGGCGCCCTGACGCCCGACGACCGGAACAAGCTGACCGTTCCGCTCAACGACAAGGCCGCGGGCATCGGCACCAACCGGTGCGAGGAGATGGCCGCCCAGCTGCTCTTCACGCTGCGGAAACTCAGCCCCGCGGTGGACGAGGTCGAGCTGCGGGCCGGCGGGGAGGACCTGTGCTCACTCACACAGCAAGCGGCCGAAGCGGCGGCCTCCCGGAGCGCGGCGCGGCACCCCGACTACCTCTACTTCGTCGACGGCAAGCACCGGCTCGTACGGATCGCCGCGGGCAACAGCGACACCGATCCGGAACCGGCGCCGGGGGCGCTCGGCGAGGGTGAAACGGCGCTGCGGTCGGTGGCGGTCTCGCGTGACGAGCACACCGCGGCCGGTGTCAGCCTCGACGGCAGATCGCTGTACGTGGGATCGCTCGTCTCGGGCGGTTCGCTGGGCGAGCCGGTGCTGCGCAGTCGGGGCGGGACCGAGAAGCAGCGGCTGACCACGCCCAGCTGGGACGCGGACGACGGTCTGTGGGTGGCCGACCGCGACCCCGACCGTCCCCGGCTGCTCCTCCTCCAGGAGGGCAAGGGCGATCCGCTGGAGGTGCGCATGCCGCATCTGGACGGACGGATCCAGTCCGTGCGGGTGGCCGCCGACGGGGTGCGGATCGCGCTCGTGGTGGAGAAGGGCGGCAAGAAGACCCTGCTCATCGGGCTGATCGAGCGGGGTGAGAAGCCGGGCGGTGAACCGGCCGTGAGTGTGGTCGAACTGCGCTCCGCGACACCGGGGTTGGAGGAGGTCACGGCCATGTCGTGGGCCGGGGACAGCCGGCTCGTCGTGGTCGGGCGCGAGCACGGGGGCGTCGAGCAGATGCGGTACGTCCAGGTCGACGGTTCCACGCCGGACGTGCCGGCGCCCGCGGCCCTGACCGGCGTCAAGGACGTCACCGCCGCCGAGGACGATCAGCTGCCGCTGGTGGCGTACTCGGTGGACGGCATCGTTCGGCTGCCGTCGGGCGAGCAGTGGCAGAAGGTGACGGAGGGGACGGCGCCGGTTTATCCGGGGTGAGGTGTGAGCGTCCCGGCGGCAGGTGTGTGCCGGGGTGCGCTGAACGCGGGCGGCGGCCGCTTCTGCCGAGGTGGGCTCGGGAGGGGCGGTCGTCGGCGTTCGGGGTGTGGGGTTCACGGGGGTGCCAACGGTCGGGGCGGGGCTGGGGGCGGTAAATCTTGGTGCGGGCGTCGCTCATGCGGGCTCCAGCACCGGCACGTCCTCGGCGACGGTCCGCTGCACGGCTTCATGCGTGCGGGCTCCACTCGTGTGGGGGACGGTCGGCTCGCGGCGCGGCTGGTTGTCCACAGGGGGTTGTCCACAGGGGTGGTCGGGCCCGGCCCGGGTGGGCACAGTGGTGGCCATGCGGAAGTGGTGGCAGGACCTGACCGACCTGGTGCTGCCCGGCGAGTGCGGGGGCTGCGGCGCGCTGCGTACGGTGCTGTGCGCGCGGTGCCGTGCGGTGCTGAGCGGAGCTGCGGTGCGTCGCGTGCGACCGGTGCCGGAGCCGCCCGGGCTGCCCGTGGTGCACGCGGCGGCCCGGTACGCGGACGAGGTGCGGGCGACGTTGCTGGCCCACAAGGAGCGGGGCGCTCTGGCGCTGGCCCGGCCGCTCGGGGCGGCGCTCGCGGGGGCCGTGCAGGCGGGGCTCCGGGGCGCCCCGGGGCCGACCGCGGCCGGGATGGCGCGGTCCCGGGGTGGCGGAGCTCCTGTGCTGCTCGTGCCGGTGCCGTCCGGGCGGCGGGCCGTGCGGGCCCGGGGGCATGATCCGACCCGGCGGATCGCGCTCGCGGCGGCGGTGGAGTTGCGGCGGAGGCGAGTGCCGGCCCGGGTGCTCGGCGTGCTGCGGCAGCGGCGGGCCGTGGCCGATCAGTCGGGGCTCAACTCCCGGCAGCGGCTGGACAATCTCGCGGGCGCCCTGGAGGCGGCTCCCGTAGGTGCCCGGCTGCTCTCCGGAGGGCCGGTCGTCCTCGTCGACGATGTGATGACCACCGGGGCCTCTCTCACGGAGGCCGCACGAGCCGTGCGCGCGGTGTCGTACAGGCTTGCGATCTCGGACAGGGCGACGGGGCCGATTCCGAATGCTGCGGGGACTTCGGCCGTGTACGGGCGAGAGACGTGGGAAAGCAGAGAGGAACAGAACGTCGGATCAAGGCGAGAGAGGACGGGCCGGCGGCCCGCCAGGCGGGAAATAGCGGGCGCGGATGACGCGGACGGGGTCGTCGACGTGGTGTGCGCGGCAGTCGTCGCGGCATCTCCGGACTCTTTCGAAGTAAACCGGAACTGACTGAGATCTTGTGTCGTTGCAGGTAACGAGAAAACCTATTCACCTGAACGGAGGTACGCCGCGGTAGAGGGTGACGACATCCGTCCGGGCGAGATATGTTCGGTTGAGAGGGAAAGCCGCAGGCCACACCTCTCAAATCCGACTGCCGTGCCGCGCGTTTTTCTTCATCACTCGCGACGGTGGAATGGAGATCTTGCCCACGGGGGAGGAGGTGGAAGTCACCGAGTCCGAGGTTCCGGGGCTCACCGGAACCTGGTGCAAAAGGGAGACGCTCCGCATCGAGGCGGAGCGATCCGGGAACGGAGTTCTGCGTGGACATCGTCGTCAAGGGCCGCAAGACCGAGGTGCCCGAGCGGTTCCGGAAGCACGTGGCCGAGAAGCTGAAGCTGGAGAAGATCCAGAAGCTCGACGGCAAGGTGATCAGCCTCGACGTCGAGGTGTCCAAGGAGCCGAACCCCCGACAGGCCGACCGCAGTGACCGAGTGGAGATCACGCTCCGCTCCCGCGGTCCGGTGATCCGGGCGGAGGCAGCGGCGAGCGATCCGTACGCGGCGCTCGACCTGGCGGCGGAAAAGCTGGAAGCCCGGCTGCGCAGGCAGCACGACAAGCGATACTCGCGCCGTGGAGCGCGCCGGATCCCGGCCGCCGAGGTCGCCGACCACGTCCCGGGCGTGGCGACGCTCAACGGAAACGGCCTGGTGCCGTCCTCCGAGGAGGAGCCCGAGGCCGTACCCACGAAGAAGATCGGCTCGCTGGAAGTGCAGGGTGACGGCCCCATCGTCGTCCGCGAGAAGACCCACGTCGCAGCGCCCATGACCCTCGACCAGGCTCTCTACGAGATGGAGCTGGTCGGGCACGACTTCTACCTGTTCGTCGACTCCGAGACCAAGGAACCGAGTGTCGTCTACCGACGGCACGCCTACGACTACGGCGTGATCCACCTCAGCACGGACACGATGGTCACCCAGGCGCACTCCCCCGATGCGGGCGGTGCGCTCGGCGGCTGACCATGCCGGGTGACAGCGGAACGGGTGCCCCTGGAGCGCGTGTGCGCCCCCAGGGGCACCCCCGTGCGACCACTTCGCGCCCCACTCCGGCACCCCGGTGCCGTCCGGGCATGAAATCATGGTGGCCACGGCCCAACCGGTGGGTCGTTGCTCTGGGTTGGCGATGGCTCAGGACCTCAGGCCACAGCCTTCAGGGGGAGGAACGATGGCGGACAGCTTCGGACCGATGCGTGACAAGGATGCCGGCGACGGCGTCGTCGCCATGGGCCCGGACTCGGGGACTCCACGCAAGGAACCGATCAGAGTCCTCGTGGTGGACGACCACGCCTTGTTCCGCCGTGGTCTGGAGATCGTGCTCGCCGCCGAGGAGGACATCCAGGTCGTGGGAGAGGCGGGCGACGGCGCCGAGGCCGTCGAGAAGGCCGCCGACCTGCTGCCCGACATCGTCCTGATGGATGTCCGGATGCCCAAGCGGGGCGGGATCGAGGCGTGCACCTCCATCAAGGAGGTGGCACCCAGCGCCAAGATCATCATGCTGACGATCAGCGACGAGGAAGCCGATCTCTACGACGCCATCAAGGCGGGCGCGACCGGCTATCTCCTCAAGGAGATCTCCACGGACGAGGTGGCCACCGCCATTCGCGCGGTGGCCGACGGGCAGTCGCAGATCAGCCCGTCCATGGCGTCGAAACTCCTCACCGAGTTCAAGTCGATGATCCAGCGCACGGACGAACGCCGGCTGGTGCCCGCGCCGCGCCTGACCGACCGCGAACTCGAAGTCCTCAAGCTCGTCGCCACGGGAATGAACAACCGCGACATCGCCAAGGAGTTGTTCATCTCCGAGAACACCGTGAAGAACCACGTCCGCAACATCCTGGAGAAGCTGCAGCTGCACTCCAGGATGGAAGCGGTGGTGTACGCGATGCGGGAGAAGATCCTCGAGATCCGCTAGGACCCCGCCTCAATCGAGCAGGCGTGCGAGTTCCGTCGCCAGGGGCTCGCGCAGATCCGGCGCGTCGACCCGGTCCACTCGGACGTCCGCGCAGTCCACCCAGGCAGCCGCCTCGGCCAAGGCCTGGGCAACGGCCGGGACGGCCTTCGGGCCGTCGAGCGTGACCTGCTTGGCCACCAGGGTGCGGCCCTCGCGGGCCGGGTCCACGCGGCCGACGAGACGGCCACCGGCCAGCACCGGCATCGCGAAGTAGCCGTAGACCCGCTTCTGCCTGGGGACATAAGCCTCCAGGCGGTGCGTGAAGCCGAAGATCCGCTCCGTGCGCGCCCGCTCCCAGATCAGGGAGTCGAAGGGCGACAGCAGCGTCGTGCGGTGACGCCCCCGCGGGGACGTCTCCAGGGCCGCGGGGTCGGCCCACGCCGGCTTGCCCCAGCCCTCGACCGAGACCGGGACCAGGCCGGAATCGGCGATCACCGCGTCGACCTGTTCACCCTTGAGGCGGTGGTAGTCGGCGATGTCCGCACGGGTCCCGACCCCGAGCGACCGCCCCGCCAGACGGACCAGGCGGCGCACGCACTCGGTGTCGTCCAGCTCGTCGTGCAGCAGCGCCTCGGGGACGGCCCGCTCGGCCAGGTCGTAGACGCGCTTCCAGCCGCGGCGCTCCACGCACACCACCTCGCCGTACATCAGCGCGCGTTCGACGGCGACCTTGGAGCCGGACCAGTCCCACCAGTCGTTCGTCTTCTTCGCGCCGCCCAACTCCGTGGCCGTGAGGGGGCCTTCGGAGCGGAGCTGCTTGATGACCTGGTCGTAGGCGCCGTCGGGCAGCTCGTGGCTCCAGTGCGGGCGGTTGCGGTAGGCGCGGCGGCGGAAGGCGAAGTGGGGCCACTCCTCGATCGGGAGGATGCACGCGGCGTGGGACCAGTACTCGAAGGAGTGGGTGTCCCGCCAGTAGGCGTCCTCGACCGTTCTGCGGCTGACCGCGCCCAGCCGGGCGTACGGGACGAGTTCATGGGAGCGGGCCAGGACCGAGATGGTGTCGAGCTGTATCGCGCCCAGGTGGCGAAGGATGCCGCGGACGCCGGAGCGACGGTCGGGCGCGCCGAGGAAGCCCTGGGCGCGCAGCGCGATTCTGCGGGCCTCGTCTGCGGAGAGGTCTGCTGTGGGGCGCGGGGTGGTCATGGTCGCAGCGTAGGGGGTGGGACTGACAACGGGGTGTGATCTGCGGGTTCGCCAGGACGGCCGAGCCGGCCAGCGCCGGCGGGCAGCGCGGCCGAGCCGGTCAGCGTGTCGGAAGACAGGGCGGCCGAGCCGGTCAGCGTGTCGGAAGACAGGGCGGCCGAGTCGGTCAGCGCGCCGGCAGGTACGGGGCCGTCGACGGGAGGCTCAGGTCCGAGGGGAGCAGCGAGCCCACCCAGGTGTCACGGCGTACCCCCTTGTTGTTCGTCGCGGAGCGCAGGGTGCCCTCGATCGTGAAGCCCGCTCGTTCGGCCACCGCGCGGGATGCCCGGTTGCCCACCTCCGCGCGCCATTCGACGCGGTCGAGTGCGGCGCGGGTGAAGGACCAGCGGCAGGCGGTCAGGACGGCCTCGGTGACGTAGCCGTTGGCGCGGTGCTGTTTCGCGGCCCAGAAGCCGATCTCGCCCATGCCCAGGGCGCGCATCGTGATGCCGAGCATCCCCGCCAGTTCTCCGGAGCGCAGGAAGACGCCGAAGGTGAACATGGAGCCGTCCGCCCAGCTCTGCGGCGCCAGTTGCTCTGTGAAGTTCCGGGCGTGCTCGCGCAGGTAGGGCGAGGGGATCGTGGTCCAGCGCTGGATGTCGGGGTCCTGGCAGGCGTCGTACACCGCGTCGGTGTCCTGGGGACCCACCGGGCGCAGCAGGAGGCGGTCCGTGGTGAGGGTGACGGGGTCCATCGGCCGATTCTGCTCGGCGGCCGGTCGCGATGTCATGTATTTGCCGTGAGTGAGGGAGTGATCACACATGGTGCGAATTGGGCCGGGAGGCGCGGCACCATCCCGGAGGGCCGGACGTTGTCCCCTTTGAAGCAGACGTGAATCAGAATGGAAGCAGCGGACGGTCGCCGTCACAGCAGGCCCTCCCGGCGCGGCGGGGTCCTCGCATACGATGGCCGTTGCTCAGTAAGTCAAGTGGTAACCGACCGTCCCAGGCCCGACCGGCAAGGAGACCAACCCCCGTGTCCGTCCTCTCGAAGATCATGCGTGCAGGCGAAGGCAAGATCCTGCGCAGGCTGCACCGCATCGCGGACCAGGTCAACTCCATCGAAGAGGACTTCGTCGACCTCTCCGACGCCGAGCTGCGCGCCCTCACCGATGAGTACAAGCAGCGCTATGCCGACGGCGAGACCCTGGACGACCTGCTGCCCGAGGCTTTCGCCACCGTCCGCGAGGCCGCCAAGCGCGTCCTCGGCCAGCGTCACTACGACGTGCAGATGATGGGTGGCGCGGCGCTGCACATGGGCTACGTGGCCGAGATGAAGACCGGCGAGGGCAAGACCCTCGTCGGCACCCTTCCCGCGTACCTCAACGCCCTGTCCGGCGAGGGCGTCCACATCATCACGGTCAACGACTACCTGGCCGAGCGCGACTCCGAGATGATGGGCCGTGTCCACCGGTTCCTGGGGCTGGAGGTCGGCTGCATCCTCGCGAACATGACGCCGGCTCAGCGCCGCCAGCAGTACGCCTGCGACATCACGTACGGCACCAACAACGAGTTCGGCTTCGACTACCTGCGCGACAACATGGCGTGGTCCCAGGAAGAGCTCGTCCAGCGCGGCCACAACTTCGCCATCGTCGACGAGGTCGACTCCATCCTCATCGACGAGGCCCGTACGCCGCTGATCATCTCCGGCCCGGCCGACCAGGCCACCAAGTGGTACGGGGACTTCGCCAAGCTGGTGAAGCGCCTCAAGCGCGGCGAGGCCGGCCAGCCGCTCAAGGGCATCGAGGAGACCGGCGACTACGACGTCGACGAGAAGAAGCGCACGGTCGCCATCCATGAGTCGGGTGTCGCCAAGGTCGAGGACTGGCTGGGCATCGACAACCTCTACGAGTCGGTGAACACCCCGCTCGTCGGCTACCTGAACAACGCCATCAAGGCCAAGGAGCTCTTCAAGAAGGACAAGGACTACGTCATCATCGACGACGAGGTCATGATCGTCGACGAGCACACCGGACGTATCCTCGCGGGCCGCCGCTACAACGAGGGCATGCACCAGGCGATCGAGGCCAAGGAAGCGGTGCCGATCAAGGACGAGAACCAGACGCTCGCCACGATCACCCTCCAGAACTTCTTCCGCCTCTACAAGCGCCACGACCACAACGGCAAGGAACAGCCCGGTCTGTGCGGCATGACCGGTACGGCCATGACCGAGGCCGCCGAGTTCCACCAGATCTACAAGCTCGGTGTGGTGCCGATCCCGACCAACCGGCCGATGGTCCGCAAGGACCAGTCGGACCTGATCTACCGCACCGAGGTCGCCAAGTTCGAGGCGGTCGTCGACGACATCGAGGAGAAGCACCGCAAGGGGCAGCCGATCCTCGTCGGCACCACCTCCGTCGAGAAGTCCGAGTACCTCTCGCAGCAGCTCAGCAAGCGCGGCATCCAGCACGAGGTGCTCAACGCCAAGCAGCACGACCGGGAGGCGACGATCGTCGCCCAGGCCGGCCGCAAGGGCGCCGTCACGGTGGCCACCAACATGGCCGGCCGTGGTACGGACATCAAGCTCGGCGGCAGCCCGGAGGACCTCGCCGAGGCGGAGCTGCGCCAGCGCGGCCTCGACCCGGAGGAGCACATCGAGGAGTGGGCGCACGCCCTGCCCGAGGCGCTGGAGCGGGCCGAGAAGGCCGTCCAGAACGAGAAGGACGAGGTCGAGAAGCTCGGCGGGCTCTACGTGCTCGGCACCGAGCGTCACGAGTCGCGGCGCATCGACAACCAGCTGCGCGGTCGTTCCGGCCGTCAGGGCGACCCGGGTGAGTCGCGCTTCTACCTCTCCCTCGGCGATGACCTGATGCGGCTGTTCAAGGCACAGATGGTCGAGCGCGTCATGTCGATGGCGAACGTCCCGGACGACGTGCCCATCGAGAACAAGATGGTCACGCGTGCGATCGCCTCCGCCCAGTCGCAGGTCGAGCAGCAGAACTTCGAAACGCGTAAGAACGTCCTGAAGTACGACGAGGTCCTCAACCGTCAGCGCGAGGTCATCTACGGCGAGCGGCGCCGCGTCCTGGAGGGCGAGGACCTGCACGAGCAGGTGCAGCACTTCATGGACGACACCATCGACGCCTACGTCGAGGCCGAGACCGCCGAGGGCTTCCCGGAGGACTGGGACCTCGACCGGCTGTGGGGCGCCTTCAAGCAGCTCTACCCGTGCAACGTCACCGTCGAGGAGCTGGAGGAGACGGCCGGTGACCGCGCCGGGCTGACCGCCGAGTTCATCGGCGACTCCATCAAGGACGACATCCACGAGCAGTACGCGGCGCGTGAGGCGCAGCTCGGCTCCGAGATCATGCGCGAGCTCGAGCGCCGGGTCGTGCTGTCGGTCCTGGACCGCAAGTGGCGCGAGCACCTCTACGAGATGGACTACCTCCAGGAGGGCATCGGCCTGCGCGCCATGGCGCAGAAGGACCCGCTGGTCGAGTACCAGCGTGAGGGCTTCGACATGTTCACCGCCATGATGGAGGGCATCAAGGAGGAGTCCGTCGGCTACCTGTTCAACCTGGAGGTCCAGGTCGAGCAGCAGGTCGAGGAGGTCCCGGTCGAGGACACCAAGCCGGTGGCCGACCTGGAGAAGCACGACGCGGTGCCGGCCCAGGCGGGTTCCCGTCCGGAGATCCGCGCCAAGGGGCTCGACGTCCCGCAGCGGCGCAACCTCCACTTCTCCGCGCCGACGGTCGACGGCGAGGGCGGCACCATCGAGGGCGACTTCACCGAGGACGGCGAGCCGGTGCGCTCCGAGGCCGACGGCCTCACGCGCGCGGAGCGGCGCAAGCAGGCGCGCAGCCGCGGGCGTCGTAAGAAGTGACGGTAGTCGCGTAGCGGCTTGAGGGGCCGGACACCTGCGGGTGTCCGGCCCTTCGGCGTGACCGCCTCAGTCGGATTCCGGGCGGGGTGGGCGGGGGCCGCCGAGCTCCACCGCCGTGCAGCGCCAGCGCAGGTCCTGGCCCAGTTCCAGGCGGAAGGCCATGGCGCGCAGCCGGTCGCCGGCGCCGATGCGGCCGAAGGCCTCGATGGCGCCCGGGCGTGGTTCGAAGTAGCCGATGTCGCGGACGACGGGGCGGGCGCCGCGGGTGCGCAGGGGGCCGCGTTCGGCCAGCCAGGCCAGTTCGTCGTAGGCGCGTCCGCGGGTGTGGCGGAGCATCGAGTGGACGGGGCGGTGCCCGCTCAGGACGGCGACGAGGAGGTCGGCGAAGAGGTCGGTGGGCCGGGGCCGGACCGCCGCGGGGCGGAAGCCCTGGACCGGGAGGCGCGGGGCGGCTTCGGGGGCGGCCGGGGCAGTGACGCCCGCGCGCGCCGGGGTGGTGGTGCCCGTCACCCTGCGGGGCGCTGTGCGGGCGGTGGAGGGCGTCGGTGGGCGCGTGTCCGCGGGGCGGGCGCGGGAGGTCCTGGTGCGGGCGGAGGCCGGTGGACGGCCACCCGCAGCCTGAGGCCGGGTCCGGCCACTGCCCGGCGAGCGCGGGGGCGCGGCGCCGGTGGGGGCGGGCGGTGTGGTCCCGGTGCCGACGAGGGCGGGCCGGGTGGCATAGGCGCCGGCGGGGGTACGCCTGCGGGGTGCCGCGCTGTCGGGTGTGCCGGGTGCGGTGCTCTGGCCCACGGTGGCTGCGGTGTGGGCCGGAGGGTGGGGTGCCGTGGTGCCGGGTGTGGTGTTGGGGGGTGTGCCCGGTGTGGTGGTGTGGCGGAGGGTGGCTGTGGTGTGGGCCGGAGGGTGGGGTGCCGTGGTGCCGGGTGTGGTGTTGCCCGGTGTGCCCGGTGTGGTGGTGTGGCGGAGGGTGGCTGTGGTGTGTGCCGGAGGGCGGGGTGCCGTGGTGCCGGGCGTGGCGTTGCGGGGTGTGCCCGGTGCCGTGCTGTAGCGGAGGGGGGCTGCCGTGCCCGCCGGAGGGCGGAGGGCCGCGCTGTCGAGTGTGCCCGGTGTGGTGCTCGCGGGTGTGCCCGGTGCCGTGTTCGCGGAAGCGGGGGGTGTCGGGTTCGCGGGAGCGTCGCGTGTGGGACTCGTCGCGGGGTGGGGCTCGTGGTGGGTCGGTGGGTGGGTGGGCGGACGGTGCTGGTTCCTGGTCATGACCTTGTGCATGGGTCCCCGTTTCGTGGGCCCGGTGAATACCGGAGAGTAACTTCGGGTCAGTGATCTTGTACGGGGTCGACGGGGGCGGCGGCAAGGAAGCGGAATTCGGGTCGCGGGCGCCGAAATGTTCACCTATCCGGGTGGTGTCGGGGGTGCGGTCCCCGTCGGTACGGGGGTGTGCCGGGTGAATTCCGGGACCGGGGTGGACGCGTCGAGCGGCACGGGGCGGGACTCGAAAGGGGACACCCCGCACGTATCCTGAAGGCCCTCCGGAGCCCTCCGACCCGACCACGAAAGCGGCCAGCCATGCGTGTCTACGTGCCCCTGACCCTCCCCGGTCTCGCCGAGGCGTACAAGGCGGGCCAGCTGGGAGCCGGGCCGTTCGTCGCCTACGCCGTGACGCCCGGGCTGCGCGAGTGGTACGTCTCCGACGACATCGAGGAGCTGGAGTACGCGGCGCTCGGCCGGGCCGCGCTGGCTTCGCTGCGGCTGCTGGCGGCCGAGCCCGCGGCGCCGCGGCGCCGGGTCGTGGTCGCCGTCGACGTGGCCGACCGGGCCGTGAGCGCGGATCCGGACCGCGGACTCGATCCGGCGGCGCTGGGCGAGGTGCGGGTCGCGGGCGCGGTGCCCCTGGGCAAGGCGGCGTCGGTGCACGCCGACGCGGCGGACGCGGAGACCGACGTGACGGCGGCCGTCGAGGCGCTGCCGGCGGCGGACGGCGGGGACGGCGACGCGCAGTTCGTCGTGGACGGGGCGGAGGACCACGAGCTGCTGTGGTTCGCCACGCAGGAGATCCGGAACCTGGTGGAGCGCAGGGCCTGAACGGGCCGAGGGGGCGCGTTGAGGCGCCGTTCTCTTGAATGTCAGTGGAGGCGGGTACGTTTTCGGGCATGGGGATGAAGACGGGCGCGCACATTGTCTGGGACTGGAACGGGACGCTGTTCCACGACATCGACGCGATCATCGGGGCGACGAACGCGGCTTTCGCCGAGCTGGGGCTGGAGCCGCTGACGCTGGAGAAGTACCGCGAGCTGTACTGCGTACCGGTGCCGAAGTTCTATGAGCGGCTGATGGGACGGCTGCCGACCGAGGCCGAGTGGGAGGCCATGGACGACATCTTCCACCGGTACTACGCCGAGCACCGGACGACGTGCGGGCTGACGGCGGGGGCCGTGGAGCTGCTGTCCGGGTGGCGGACGGCGGGGCGCAGCCAGTCGATCCTGAGCATGTACGTGCACGAGGAGCTCGTCCCGCTGGTGCGGGGCTTCGGGATCGAGCCGCACTTCATACGGGTGGACGGGCGGACCGGGCCGTCGGGGGGCAGCAAGGCGGAGCACATGGTGCGGCACCTGGCGTCCCTGAGCGGGGTGGCGCCGGAGCGGACCGTGGTGATCGGAGACGCCGCGGACGACGCGGTGGCCGCCCTGCACGTGGGGGCCCGGGCGGTGTTGTACACCGGCGGGTCGCACAGCCGGATGAGCCTGGAAGCGGTCGGCGTCCCTGTCGTGGACACGCTGGAGGAAGCGGTCGCGGAGGCGGAGCGGCTCGCGGCCTGACGGGCGGTCCTGACCGGCAGCCCCGACCGGACCCCGGGGGGACACTGTGCAGAACGTCAAACTTCCGGGGCTGGTTTTGTACACATACGGCTCATGACGGAGTACCTGTAAGGAGCGATAGCCTTGGTGGCGTGATCAGCGCGATAGTTCGCGGGGACGTCGTCGTCCCTGCCCTGCGCCCGGAGAGCACGGACGACATCCGTGACCGGGCGGCGGTCGCTGGTCTTCGCGGGCGGGACGTGGCATCGAGGACTCCCGGGACGCCGAGCATCACCCGTTCCCAGGCGTCGCAGAGAGCAGCGTCACACCGGTGGCGCAGCTCAAGAATGGCTCAGACACCCCCGCTCATCTCACCTTGCGGCATAGCGTCGGAACAGACCGGATACCCCGTGTCACGACGTGAGGCCGTAAGCGCAGAGGCCGTACTTCCTTCTACGTCACGCAACGGCGCGCGACAGGAGCCAGAGGACAATGCAGACCAAGCTGGACGAAGCCAAGGCCGAGTTGCTCGAGAGGGCCGCCCGGGTAGCTGAGAACAGCCCGGTCGGGGGGCACCTACCGACCGGGTCGACGGGCGAGGAGACCCCAGACGCCCAGAAGGCCCCGGACCGCGAGACCCTCCTGACGTTCCTCCAGCGTTACTACCTGCACACGGCCCCGGAGGACCTCACCGACCGCGACCCGGTCGATGTCTTCGGAGCCGCCGTCTCGCACTACCGGCTGGCCGAGAACCGCCCCCAGGGCACCGCCAACGTGCGGGTGCACACCCCCACGGTGGAGGAGAACGGGTGGACCTGCAGCCACTCCGTGGTCGAGGTCGTCACCGACGACATGCCCTTCCTCGTCGACTCCGTCACCAATGAGCTGACGCGTCAGGGGCGCGGGATCCACGTCGTCATCCACCCGCAGTTCGTGGTGCGGCGCGATGTCACCGGCAAGCTCATCGAGGTCCTGTCCACTCCGGCCACCGGCGATCTCCCGCACGACGCGCACGTCGAGTCCTGGATCCACGTCGAGATCGACCGTGAGACCGACCGGGCCGATCTGAAGCAGATCACCGCCGACCTGCTGCGCGTGCTGTCCGACGCCCGTGAGGCCGTCGAGGACTGGGGCAAGATGCGGGAGGCGGCGATCCGGCTGGCGGAGGGGCTGCCGGACGAGCCCATCCCCGCCGACCTGCCCGGACCACAGGTCGAGGAGGCCCGCGAGCTGCTGCGCTGGCTGGCCGACGACCACTTCACGTTCCTCGGCTACCGCGAGTACCAGCTGCGCGACGACGACTCGCTGGCCGCCGTGCCCGGCACCGGGCTCGGCATACTGCGCGCGGACCCGCAGCACGCCGGGGAGGAGAGCCACCCGGTCAGCCCGTCGTTCGAGCGGCTGCCCGCCGACGCCCGGGCCAAGGCGCGCGAGCACAAGCTGCTCGTGCTGACCAAGGCGAACAGCCGGGCGACCGTGCACCGGCCGTCGTACCTGGACTACATCGGCGTCAAGAAGTTCGACGCCGAGGGCAACGTCATCGGCGAGCGGCGGTTCCTCGGACTGTTCTCCTCCGCCGCCTACACCGAGTCCGTGCGCCGGGTCCCGGTCATCCGTCGCAAGGTCGAGGAGGTACTGAAGCGGGCCGGGTTCTCGCCCAACAGCCACGACGGCCGTGACCTGACGCAGATCCTGGAGACATACCCGCGCGACGAGCTGTTCCAGACCCCGGTCGACGAGCTGCGGGCCATCGTCACCTCCGTCCTGTACCTCCAGGAGCGCAGGCGGCTCAGGCTCTACCTGCGCCAGGACGAGTACGGGCGCTACTACTCCGCCCTCGTCTACCTGCCGCGCGACCGCTACACCACGGCCGTGCGCCTGAGGATCATCGAGATCCTCAAGGAGGAGCTCGGCGGCATCAGCGTCGACTTCACGGCCTGGAACACCGAGTCGATCCTGTCCCGGCTGCACTTCGTGGTGCGGGTTCCGCAGGGCACCGAGCTGCCGGAGCTGTCCGACTCCGACAAGGAGCGCATCGAGGCCCGGCTGGTGGAGGCCGCCCGCTCCTGGGAGGACGCCTTCGCCGAGGCGCTCAACGCCGAGCTCGGCGAGGAGCACGCGGCCGAAGCGATGCGCCGGTACGCGCACGCCTTCCCCGAGGGCTACAAGGCCGACCACAACCCGCGCGCCGCGGTCGCCGACCTCGTCCACCTCGAGCAGCTGAACTCCGAGGCGGATCAGGACTTCGCGCTCAGTCTGTACGAGCCGGTGGGCGCCGCCCCCGAGGAGCGCCGCTTCAAGATCTACCGCACCGGCGACGCGATCTCCCTGTCGGCCGTGCTGCCGGTCCTCAACCGGCTCGGTGTCGAGGTCGTCGACGAGCGGCCGTACGAGCTGCGCTGCTCGGACCGCAGCGTGGCCTGGATCTACGACTTCGGTCTGCGCATGCCCCGCGCGAACGGCGGTGACCACTTCGGCGACGACGCCCGCGAGCGCTTCCAGGACGCCTTCGCCGCCACCTGGACCGGCAAGGCGGAGAACGACGGCTTCAACGCCCTCGTGCTCAGCGCCGGTCTGACCTGGCGCCAGGCCGTGGTGCTGCGGGCGTACGCCAAGTACCTGCGGCAGGCGGCGTCGACCTTCAGCCAGGACTACATGGAGGACACCCTCCGCAACAACGTCCACACCACCCGTCTGCTCGTCTCCCTGTTCGAGGCGCGGATGTCGCCGGACCGGCAGCGCGCCGGGCACGAGATCGTGGACGCGCTGCTGGAGGAGGTCGACGCGGCCCTCGACCAGGTGGCCTCGCTCGACGAGGACCGGATCCTGCGATCCTTCCTCACCGTCATCAAGGCGACCCTGCGGACGAACTTCTTCCAGGAGGCCGCGGGCGGCCTGCCGCACGACTACGTCTCCATGAAGTTCGACCCGCAGGCCATTCCCGACCTGCCGGCACCGCGCCCGGCGTTCGAGATCTGGGTGTACTCGCCGCGCGTCGAGGGCGTGCACCTGCGCTTCGGCAAGGTCGCGCGCGGAGGCCTGCGCTGGTCCGACCGGCGTGAGGACTTCCGCACCGAGATCCTCGGCCTGGTCAAGGCGCAGATGGTGAAGAACACCGTCATCGTGCCGGTGGGCGCCAAGGGCGGCTTCGTCGCCAAGCAGCTGCCCGACCCGAGCGTCGACCGGGACGCGTGGCTGGCCGAGGGCATCGCCAGCTACAAGACGTTCATCTCGGCGCTGCTCGACATCACCGACAACATGGTCGCGGGCGAGGTCGTCCCGCCCGCCGACGTCGTCCGGCACGACGAGGACGACACGTACCTCGTGGTCGCCGCAGACAAGGGCACCGCGACCTTCTCCGACATCGCCAACGGTGTCGCCGAGAACTACAACTTCTGGCTCGGTGACGCCTTCGCCTCCGGCGGCTCCGCCGGCTACGACCACAAGGGCATGGGCATCACCGCCCGCGGCGCCTGGGAGTCCGTCAAGCGGCACTTCCGCGACATGGGCGTCGACACCCAGACCGAGGACTTCACGGTCGTCGGCATCGGCGACATGTCCGGTGACGTCTTCGGCAACGGCATGCTGCTCTCCGAGCACATCCGCCTGGTCGCCGCCTTCGACCACCGGCACATCTTCATCGACCCCGACCCGGACGCCGCGACCTCCTACGCCGAGCGGCGCCGCCTGTTCGAGCTCCCCCGCTCCAGCTGGGAGGACTACGACAAGGGGCTGCTGTCGGCCGGTGGCGGCATCTTCCCGCGCACGGCCAAGGCGATCCCGGTCAACGCGCACATCCGCGAGGCCCTCGGCATCGAGGCCAAGGTCACCAAGCTGACCCCGGCCGACCTGATGAAGGCGATCCTCCACGCGCCGGTGGACCTGCTGTGGAACGGCGGCATCGGCACGTACGTCAAGTCCTCGGTCGAGTCCAACGCGGACGTCGGCGACAAGGCCAACGACGCCATCCGCGTCGACGGCAAGGACCTGCGCGTCAAGGTCGTCGGAGAGGGCGGCAACCTCGGCCTGACCCAGCTGGGGCGGATCGAGTTCGCGCTGCACGGCGGCCGGATCAACACCGACGCCATCGACAACAGCGCGGGCGTGGACACCTCCGACCACGAGGTGAACATCAAGATCCTGCTCAACGGCCTGGTCAGGGACGGCGACATGACCGTCAAGCAGCGCAACAAGCTGCTCGCCGAGATGACCGACGAGGTCGGCCGCCTGGTGCTGCGCAACAACTACGCGCAGAACACGGCGATCGGCAACGCCCTCGCCCAGTCCAAGGACATGCTCCACGCCCAGCAGCGCTTCATGAAGCACCTGGTCAGGGAGGGACACCTCGACCGGGCACTGGAGTTCCTGCCCACGGACCGGCAGATCCGCGAGCGGCTCGCCCAGGGCCAGGGCCTGACCGGCCCGGAGACGGCCGTCCTGCTGGCCTACACGAAGATCACGGTCGCCGAGGAGCTGCTCCACACCTCGCTGCCCGACGACCCGTACCTGACGGGTCTGCTGCACGCGTACTTCCCGACGGAGCTGCGCGAGCAGTTCTCCGACCGGCTCGACGGCCACCCGCTGCGCCGCGAGATCACCACGACCGTCCTGGTCAACGACACGGTCAACACGGGCGGTACGACGTACCTGCACCGCCTGCGCGAGGAGACCGGCGCGTCGCTGGAGGAGATCGTGCGGGCCCAGACCGTGGCCCGGGCGATCTTCCGCCAGTCCCCGGTGTGGGACGGGGTCGAGGCCCTCGACAACAAGGTCGAGGCCGACGTCCAGACCCGTATCCGGCTGCACGCCCGCCGCCTGGTGGAGCGCGGCACGCGCTGGCTGCTCAACAACCGGCCGCAGCCGCTGGAGCTCGCCGGGACCGTCGAGTTCTTCGCCGAACGGGTCGAGCAGGTCTGGGGGCAGCTGCCGAAGCTGCTGCGCGGCGCCGACCTGGAGTGGTACCAGAAGATCTACGACGAGCTGACGGGCGCCGGTGTCCCGGACGAGCTCGCCACCCGGGTCGCGGGCTTCTCCTCGGCCTTCCCGACGCTCGACATCGTCTCGATCGCCGACCGCATGGACCGGGAGCCGCTGGACGTCGCCGAGGTCTACTACGACCTCGCCGACCGGCTGCGCATCACCCAGCTCATGGACCGCATCATCGAGCTGCCCCGCTCCGACCGCTGGCAGTCCATGGCCCGCGCGGCGATCCGCGAGGACCTGTACGCGGCCCACGCGGCGCTGACCGCCGACATCCTGGCCGTCGGCAACGGCACCTCGACGCCGGAGCAGCGCTTCAAGGCGTGGGAGCAGAAGAACGCGGCGATCCTGGGCCGGGCCCGCACCACACTGGAGGACATCCAGAGCTCCGACTCGTTCGACCTGGCCAACCTGTCGGTGGCCATGCGCACGATGAGGACGCTGCTGCGCACGCATTCGTAGGCGCACGGCGTAACGGGCGCCCCGGGCCGGTTCCGGCCCGGGGCGCTCCTTCTTGGTGTGCATTAGGGCGATTCGACTGGAGGACTCACCGAATCCGGCTGAGGCTTGGGTCGTGACTGTGAACCTCTCCGAGGAGCGGGTGGCCGCCCCCGCCCTCCCGGTCAAGAGCGTCCTCCTCGAAGGGGAGAACTTCGCGCTGGTCGGCGGTGGTGGTCTCGCCGCCGACTCCCCGGTGTTCACCGTGCTCCTGCACGGGCCGCACCGTGCCACCACGGAGAGCGGACTGTTCCACGCCGGGTATCACGGCCCTGGCCTGGACGGGCCCCACGATGCGCGCCGCGCCTAGACCGGCCGCCGTCGCCGCGCAGGCCGCTGCCGCGGTGGTCGTCCTGCTGTTGCTCCTGGTCATCGTCCGGCTTCCGTGGGCCGGTGATCTCGGGATGCACGCGGCGACCGTCCAGCGGCTGCGGCACGACCTGGTCGACCCGGGCAATCCGCTCGTCGACGCGGACACGCCGAGCCCGTACTACTCGCCCTGGATGCTGGTGCTCGGCTGCGTCGCGCGGGTCAGCGGTCTGTCGGTCTTCGTGGTGCTGCGGCTGGCGGCACTGGCCGGACTGGGGCTGCTGGTGACG
This sequence comes from Streptomyces sp. NPDC096046, assembly GCF_040303285.1. Taxonomy (NCBI): domain Bacteria; kingdom Bacillati; phylum Actinomycetota; class Actinomycetes; order Kitasatosporales; family Streptomycetaceae; genus Streptomyces; species Streptomyces sp. NPDC096046. The sequence continues at coordinate 29,098 of NZ_JBEOSZ010000029.1, forward strand.
GGGGTGTGGCGGTACGTGCGGACGCTGACCGGTCATCGTGCCGCGCCCGCGCTCGCCCTGCTGAGCCTGCTGTTCCTGTGGGGAACGGCCCTGTTCAAGTGGAGTGGCTTCTACGGGCTCAACTCGCTGGCGCTGACGGTGTCGTACCCGAGCCTGTTCGCGCTGGCGCTGGCGTTCCACCTCTGGGCGTGGCTGGCGCGGGCAGTGCGCAGCGGTGCCGGGTGGGGGGTGTGGTCCGGACTCGGGACGCTGTGGGCGGTGATTCTGCTGTGCCACCAGTTCTCGGGGGTGGTGGCGTCACTGGGCGCGGTCGCGACGGTGCTGGCGGCGCGGCCGGGCCGGCGGGTATGGCTCCGGCTCGGCGGCGGGGTGGCCGTGGGGCTCGTGGTGCCGGCGCTGTGGCCGTACTACGACTTCTTCGCGCTGTTCGGGGCGGGGGACGGGCTGGAGGCGGTGCACCGGCCGTTGTACGAGGACCTGCTCGGGCGGTACTGGCTCGTGCTGCTCGGGGTGGTGGCCCTGGGGGCGCGGGCGGAGCGGGACCGGTGGGATCCGCTGGTGCTGTTCTTCGTGATGGGTGTCGCGGTGGTGGCGGCGGGCGGGGTCAGCGGGCACTACTCCTGGGGGCGGGCGTTGCCGGCGGCACTGATCCCGGCGCAGCTCGCGGCGGCCGTGGAGGCGTGCGAGGCAGGGCGGCGCGGGGTGCGGGCCGGGTGGGCGTGCGTGCTGGGCGCGGCGCTGGTTCTGGGCGCGTGGACGCAGGCGGGGACGGTCGGGTACGTCGCGCAGCCGCGGGATCTGCCGGAGGCCCTCGCGGAGAAGTACCGGCGGCCGTGGGCCGGATACCACTGGATGACGCCCTGGGTGCGGTACGGGGATGTGGTGATGGCTCGGGAGGGGCGGCCGGCCCGGCAGATCCCGGCGTACGGGGCGTACACGGTCGCGCCGGGGTATCCCGACTTCTTCCTGCGGGACGAGGGGCGGCGGGAGCGGGCGGTGCGGAGGTACTTCGCGGCGGGGACGCCGGGGGAGGAGCGGAGGGAGATTCTGCGGGAGTACGGGGTGCGGTGGGTCGTGGCGGGGGTTGGTCATCGGGGCGTCGGGTTGCGGGAGGTCGCTCGGGGGCCGGAGGGGCAGGTGTTGTACGCGGTGGTGCGTTAGCAGGTGCGCGGGGTGGGTGCTGTGGCCGGGTGGGTCCGCAGCCCGGCGGAGAGGGGTGCTGCCTGCGCCCACCCGTGCCGCCCCGAGCGGCGCGCATGCCCGTAGTTGAGCGGCTGCGTGCTTGTCTGCGGTTGAGCGGCGCGCTGGTCCGCCGCTGAGTGGTGGCGCGCATGCCTGTAGTTGAGCGGCTGCGTGCTTGTCTGTGGTTGAGTGGCGCGCTGGTCCGCCGCTGAGTGGT
>NZ_JBEOSZ010000029.1:30592-95129 GCF_040303285.1 Streptomyces sp. NPDC096046
TGGTGGCGCGCATGCCCGTAGTTGAGCGGCTGCGTGCTTGTCTGTGGTTGAGTGGCGCGCTGGTCCGCCGCTGAGTGGTGGCGCGCATGCCCGTAGTTGAGCGGCTGCGTGCTTGTCTGTGGTTGAGTGGCGCGCTGGTCCGCTGCTGAGTGGTGGCGCGCATGCCCGTAGCTGAGCGGCTGCGGGCTTGTCTGTGGTTGAGCGGTTGAGCGGTGGCGCGCTGGTCCGCTGCTGAGTGGCGGCGCGCTGGTCCGTGGCCGGTAGCGGCACGCGCTCCCGTAGCCGGTAGCGGCAGGCGTGCCGACAGCTATACGGCGCAGGCCGGTTACTTCAGTGCGCTCGCCACCAGGCGTGCCGCCCTCTTCACCCTCGGGCGGACCACCCTGCGTACCGTCGGGCGGATCACCCTGGCCGTCACCCCCACCGGCTTCCAGCGGACTTGCAGGCGGCCCGGGCCGTGGCCCTCCGGTTCCACCGTCAGGTGATGGGAGGGGACGCGGGTCGTCAGCGTCGGGAAGGTCAGGGGCGCCAGCAGCAGGCCCGTGTGGGACAGGCCCTGGTGCTGGAGGCGGAGCAGCGGGTGGCGGATTCCGGCGAAGCCCTGGAGGGGGAGCGGGGCCGCCGCGAGGTCGAGGTGGACGTGGCCCTCGAAGAGGCCGGGGCGCACGGGGGCGAGACGGAAGTGGACGCGGAGGCGGCGGCCGCCCGGGGCGATGAGGAGCGTCGCGCGCTGAGGGCCGACGGGGAGGCGCAGCGCCGGGTCCCAGGTGCGGATCGTGAGGTCGATCGACGCGCCCGGGCCTCGGGTGATCTCCTTGATCTCGTGGCGGAACTGGGCGCTCGGGAAGGGGCGGGTCTCCAGCTCCAGATCGGAGATGTCCAGTTCGCGGCGTGACCACTCCGACTCGGGGATCCGGTCCCCCCAGTAGGTGCGGCCGTCCCCGTCGGTGACCACACGCCTCGGTGCCACCCCGTGTCCCAGGCCCCGGGCCGCCAGACGCGCCTCGGGCAGCCGGCGGTCGCGGATCAGCTGGATGACGACGCGTTCGGCGCGCGGGAGACGTGCGAACGCGCCCGGGGTGAGTGTGTCGAGGTAGGGGGTGACGATGTCCGCGAAGGACGTCAGCCAGGCGTCGTCCCGGTAGGGCAGGTCACCGGCGTACATCCGCACGTCGTGCTTGAGGAACTTGTGGTCCTTGTCCTCGCGCAGCGACTCGTGCCCGCTCTCGGCGAGGAACGCGTCGATGAGGTGTTGGACGTGGACCCGGTCCCGGACGTTGGCGAGCTTGTGCCGCTGGTTGGATATCGAGGCCGCCTCGGAGGCCGCGAAGGGCGCCACGTACCAGCGGTAGACCGGCTCCGGGATGATCGTGAAGCTCTTGGCCAGGCAGTACGCCTGCGCGGAGAACAACTGGTCCTCGTAGTGGATGCCCTCGGGAAAGCGCAGGTCGTGCCGGTCGAGGAAGGCGCGGGCGTACATCTTGCTCGTCGACAGGTGCTCGAAGAGCAGGCGCGGGTCGGCCTCGATGCCGTCGAGGGTGCGACGCTCGGCGACGAGGTGCGGCATCCAGGTCGAACGGCGGCCGTTGTCCACCCGGACCCGCTGCACCGCGCCCATCGCGAAGTCGATCTCACGTTCGCGATGGGCGGCGAGCAGAAGTTCGACGGCGTTGTCGGGGAGTTCGTCGTCGCTGTCGAGGAACATCAGGAACGGGGCGCGTGCGATCCGCAGGGCGCGGTTGCGGGGGGCGCTGCAGCCGCCGCTGTTCCGCTCCAGGCGGAGGTGGCGGACCCGGGGGTCCTGGGCCGCCAGCCGCTGGGCCACCGCCGGGGTCTCGTCCGTGGAGTGGTCGTCGCTGATGACGATCTCGATGTTGGTGTGGGTCTGGCGGCGGACCGATTCGACCGCGCGGGTGAGCCGTTCGGCGTCGTTGTAGACGATGACCGTCACGGTGACGTCGGGGGTGCTCATGCGCTCGCCTCCTGCGGGCTGGGGGCCGGGGTGCGTTCCTCGATCGGCACCACGGGCGGCAGTTCGCGTTCGTCCTGGCCGAGGAAGACCCGGCGCACGACGCGTTCGGCGGCGCGTCCGTCGTCGTACTCGCAGAACCGGCGCCGGAAGACGGCCCGGGTCTTCGTCGCGCCCTCGTCGCGCCAGGCCTCCGTGGTGAGGATCTCCGTCAGTTCCTGCTGGGTGCGGGCGACCGGGCCCGGGGCCTCCGCCATCAGGTCGAAGTAGACGCCCCGGGTGGTGCGGTACGTCTCCCAGTCGTCGGCGTGGATCACGATCGGCCGGTCGAGGTTGGCGTAGTCGAACATGATCGAGGAGTAGTCCGTGACCAGGACGTCCGCCGCCAGGCACAGCTCCTCGACCGGGTCGTAGGAGGAGACGTCGATGATCCGGCCCGTGCGGCGCAGGTTGGTGAGCGGGGAGGCGGCGCCGCCGTAGAAGTAGTGGCCGCGCACGAGCAGGACCGTGTCGTCGCCCAGGCGGTCGGCGAGGGCGGCGAGGTCCAGGCGCGGGGTCCAGCCGGCCTCGTAGTCGCGGTGGGTGGGCGCGTAGAGGACCGCACGGCGGCCCGGGGCGATGCCGAGGCGGTCGCGGACCGCGCGGATGTCGTCGGCGCCGGCCGTGTAGTAGACGTCGTTGCGCGGGTAGCCGTGGTCCAGGGAGACGTAGCGCGACGGGTACGCGCGCTCCCACATGCGGGTGGTGTGGCTGTTGGCGGAGACGCTGAAGTCCCATTTGTCGATGCGCTCCAGCAGGGCCCGGAAGTCCAGGCCCTGCGCGGCGGCCGGGAACGCCATCTGATCGAGGCCCATGCGCTTCAGGGGGGTGCCGTGGTGGGTCTGGACGTGGATCGCGTCCGGGCGTTTGACCACCGCGTTGGGGAAGTTGACGTTGTTGACGAGGTACTTGGCCGTCGCCAGCACCTCCCCGTAGCGGCGGCTGCCGGGCACCACGTGGTCGGTGCCGGGCGGGAGGAGGGCCGCGTTCTCCTCGGTCACCACCCACACCGCGTGGATCTGCGGGGCGAGTTCGGCGAGCTTGGCGGCGATCGCGGCCGGATTGCAGGCCACGCCGCGGTTCCAGTACGCCGAGAACACCGCGAGATGCGGGTTGACGGGGCGGCCGAGCGCCCTGCGGTACTGGTGGTCGCGGAGTTTGGCGCCGGCCCGGCGCTTCCGGGTCCGTACGGCCGACCTGGCGGTGCGGCGGGTGCGGTTGACGGCCTGGAAGGCCCGGTACTTCGTGTACGCGCCCTCCTCCAGCAGGGAACGGCGGACGCCTTCGAGCCCTGCGGGGCGGCGGTGGCCCTCGGGGCGGCGGCGCAGGGCGGCCAGGGACGCCCGGCGGAAGAACTCCCGCGCGACCTCCTCCGGCATACCGCCGCGGGCGAAGGTGCGCAGGCAGTCGCGGACCATGACGTCGTAGAGCACGGTGTGCGCGGCGCGCCGGTCGCGGGTGAGGTCGAGGAGGGACTCGTAGCGTTCGACGAGGCCGTAGCGCTGCTCGGGTGTGACCGGGGGCAGGCTCGCGGGGCGCAGCCGGCGGTCCTCGTAGGCGACGTGCGGCAGGCAGGCGACGCGGTCGGCGAGCAGCAGGGCGGCCAGGGCGGCATACGGCTCGTCGTCGGTGGCGAGCCGGTGCTCGTGCGCCCGCCAGAAGTCCGCGCGCAGGACGCGGGTGCCCAGCAGCGGGGTCAGCCGCAGCAGGGGCGCGCAGTCGTCGAGGGCGACGTCGGCGCGGCCCGCCCGGGCGAGGAGCGGGCCGTCCGGGGAGGGCATGCCGGAGGTGTGCCAGGTGCTGCGGACGTGGTCGAGCAGGAGGACGTCGACTTCGCCGGGCAGTTCGGCCACCCGCTCCGCGACCGTGCGGGGGGCGCCGGCGGGCAGGCCGTCCTTGGCGTGCACGAAGTGCAGCCAGCGGCCGGACGCCCGGGCCGCGCCCGCCGCCCGGGCCGCCGCGTCCCCGGTGCCGTCCGGCAGCGGCACGACCTGGACGTCGGGGGTGTGCCGCTCGGCCGTCTCCCGGGCCCAGTCGCCGACCGCGGCCACGATCACCTCGGCGTCCGCGAGGGGGTGGGCGGCGAGGGAGCCGAGGAGTTCCGTCAGATGGTCCTGGACGTTCGGTCCGTGGACGATGACACTGAGCTCGGCCATCCTGGGGACCCCTCTCACAGCTGCACCGTATGCGGTCATGCTGCCATCAATGAGACAAAAGGGCCGACCGGGTGGGCCTCACGAGGGAACGGCGGTCTTCGGCTTGGGCTTGGTGTCCCCGGTGAACGCCTCGTACTCCTTGAGGACGTCCTCGGTCGGTCCGTCCATGCGCAGTTCCCCGCGCTCCAGCCACAGCACCCGGTCGCAGGTGTCGCGGATCGACTTGTTGTTGTGGCTGACCAGGAACACCGTGCCCGCGTGCTTGCGCAGCTCGCGGATGCGCTGCTCCGAGCGCTTCTGGAAGGAGCGGTCGCCGGTGGCCAGCGCCTCGTCGATCAGCAGGACGTCGTGGTCCTTGGCGGCGGCGATGGAGAACCGCAGCCGGGCGGCCATGCCGGAGGAGTAGGTCCGCATCGGCAGGGTGATGAAGTCGCCCTTCTCGTTGATGCCGGAGAAGTCGACGATCTCCTGGTAGCGGTCCCTGACCTGCTCGCGGGACATGCCCATGGCCAGGCCGCCGAGGTGCACGTTGCGCTCGCCGGTCAGGTCGTTCATCAGGGCCGCGTTGACGCCGAGGAGGGAGGGCTGGCCGTCGGTGTAGATCCGGCCGTTCTCCACGGGGAGGAGTCCGGCGACGGCCTTCAGCAGGGTCGACTTGCCGGAGCCGTTGGTGCCGATCAGGCCGATCGCCTCGCCACGGTAGGCGACGAAGGAGACGTTCTTCACGGCGTGCACCCGGCGTACGCCCGACGCCCTCTCGGTCTGCTTGCGGCGCACGATGCGGTTGAGGGCGGCGGTGGCCGAGCCGCGTCCGGAGCCGGTGCCGTTGACGCGGTAGACGATGTCGACGCCGTCGGCGACGACGGTGGGGATCTTCTCGCTCGGGTGCTCAGCCACGGCCGTACGTCTCCTCAGCCTTCCAGAAGTAGATGAAGCCGCCGACACCGGCGACCAGCGCCCAGCCGGCGGCGAGCGCCCACACGTGTGCGGGGAGCTGGCTCGCGTGGAAGCTGTCGATCAGGGCGAAGCGCATCAGGTCGATGTAGACGGCGGCCGGGTTGGCCGCGAGGGCGATGGTCACCGCGTGGGGAAGGCTGTCGTTCTTCGCCAGCTTGTCGATGCTCCACATGACACCCGAGACATACATCCAGGTGCGCAGCACGAACGGCATCAGCTGGGCGATGTCGGGGGTCTTGGCGCCCATCCGGGCCATGACCATGGAGACGCCGGCGTTGAACGTGAACTGCAGGAACAGCGCCGGCAGTGCCAGCAGCCACGACACTCCGACCGGCACGCCGAAGCAGAGCAGGATGACGATCAGGGCGCCCATCGAGAACAGCAGCTGCTGGAGCTGCTGGAGGCAGAAGGAGATCGGCAGCGCGGCGCGTGGGAAGTGCAGGGCGCGCACCAGGCCGAGGTTGCCGGAGATGGCGCGGGTGCCCGCCATGATCGAGCTCTGTGTGAACGTCCAGATGAACACGCCCGTGACCAGGAACGGGACGTAGTCCGGCACGCCGTGCTTGGTGCCGAGCAGCACGCCGAAGATGAAGTAGTAGACCGCCGCGTTCAGCAGGGGGGTCATCACCTGCCAGACCTGGCCGAGCTTCGCCTGGCTGTACTGGGCGGTGAGCTTGGCGGTGGCGAACGCGGTGATGAAGTGGCGGCGGGCCCAGAGCCGGCGGACGTACTCGGGCAGGGAGGGCCGGGCGCCGCTGACCGAGAGGCCGTGGCGGGCGGCGAGGGCCGCGAGGTCGTCGTCGGCCGGGGCGGGGGTCTGGGGCGGTGTGTGGAGGACCGTACTCACATCCGCTGCTTTCGCTCGGGGGGACGGGGTGGGGCCTGGGTGCCGTGAGGCTCCGGAGGGGGTGGTCCTTACCGGGCTCTTCACGAATTCTTACGTCGGGACGGGACCGTATCGTCGCAACGGGAGCGTACGACGGGCGAACGTCGGAACGCAACCGTTTCGTCGTGACGCCCTATGCTGTCGGCATGACGACGAAGCCCGACGAGCCCCAGCAGCCGCCGCGCCGCCGGGCCCCCGCGGGGGCCGCCGTACTGCGGCAGGACGTGACGGAAGCGATCCGGGCGGCCGTCTTCGAGGAACTCGCGGCCGTCGGCTACGCGCGGATGTCCATCGAGGGGATCGCGCGCCGGGCGGGCGTCGGGAAGACGGCGGTCTACCGCCGCTGGCGCTCCAAGCTGCACCTGGTGCTGGACATCGTCTCGGCGCTCGCCGTGCAGGGCCTGCCCGCGCCGGACACCGGCTCCCTGGAGGGCGACCTGCGGCTGCTCTACGAGGTGACGTCCCGTGCCCTGCGCCACCCCGTCGCCTCGCAGGTCATCCCCGATCTCCAGGCCGAGGCGGCCCGCAACCCCGACATCGCCGAGGCCCTGCAAAAGGCCCTGCGGGAGGGCCAGGACGGCGTCGCCACCGGCATCGTGACGGCGGCGGAACGCCGCGGCGAGCTCCGCGAGGGCATCGACCACGACCTGGCCCTCGACCTGATCTCCGGCCCGCTGTACTGGCGTTCGGTGGTGATCCGCAGCCCGAAGCTGCCGAAGGGGTATCTGGCCGCGCTGGCCCGTGCCACGTCGGAGGGGCTCAAGGCGCTGTAGGGCATCACCCTGGCGGCTCGCTGAGGGCGGCCGCGGCCGCCCTCAGCCAGGGCCCGAGGCGTCGTGAAGCGACCCCACCTCGCCGAAGAGGCCTCGCCTCGGCGGGTGTGCGCTTCGCCCGGGTGGGCGTGTGTTTCGCGGATGGGGGCTCGCCCGGCGGGTGTGCTTCGCCGATGTGGGCTCGCTCGGGTGGGCGTGTGTTTCGCGGATGGGGGCTCGCCCGGCGGGTGTGCTTCGCCGATGTGGGCTCGCTCGGGTGGTGTGTGTTTCGCGGATGGGGGCTCGCCTCGGTGGCGGTGCGCCCCGGCTGAGCGCGCCCCCCGGCTGCGAGCTCACCCGGCGTGAGCCGCCCTCGAGTGAGCCCCGGCAGCCTCCCGGGGACTCATTACTCGTCTCGGGCGGATCGGCTCCGCCACCCGGGGACTCATCGCCCGCCTCGGGGGAATCAGCTCCGCCACCCGGGGGCTGATCCGCCTGCCTCGGGCGGATCAGCTCCGCCCCGCTCCCGGATGCAGCCGCAGCCACCCCTCCCACGCCGACGTGATCATGTCCTGCACGTCGTGCCTGGCCTTCCAGCCCAGCTCCGTGGCCGCGCGGTCGGCGGAGGCGACGACCCGGGCCGGGTCACCCGCACGCCGGGGTGCCACGGTGGGCGGCCGGTCGTGGCCGGTGACCGCGTTGATGCGGTCGATCATCTCGCGCACGGACACGCCCTCGCCCCGGCCGATGTTCAGCGTGAGAGCGCGGCCGGGGGAGGAACGCAGGACCCGGGCCGCCGCGACATGGGCCTCGGCCAGGTCGACGACGTGGATGTAGTCGCGCACACAGGTTCCGTCGGGGGTCGGGTAGTCGTCGCCGAAGATCCGCGGCGGCGCGTCCTGCGTCAGCTTCTCGAAGACCATGGGCACGAGGTTGAACACCCCGACGTCCGCGAGCTCCGGGCCCGCCGCGCCCGCCACGTTGAAGTAGCGCAGGCACGCGGTCGACAGCCCGGTCGCCCGCCCCGTCGCGCGGACCAGCCACTCACCGGCCAGCTTGGTCTCGCCGTACGGCGACATGGGCACGCACGGCGTCTCCTCCGTCACCAGGTCCACGTCCGGCATGCCGTACACCGCCGCCGAGGAGGAGAAGACGAAGGACGGCACCCGCGCCGCCGTCACGGCGTCCAGCAGGACCCGCAGGCCCTCGACGTTCTCCCGGTAGTAGTGCAGCGGCAGGTCGACCGACTCGCCCACCTGCTTCTTCGCCGCGAGATGGACGACGCCGGTGACCGCGTGGTCCGCGAGGGCGCGGACCAGCCGCTCGGCGTCCAGGGTCGAGCCCACCACCAGCGGCACCCCGTCGGGCACGCGCTCGGCGATACCGGTGGACAGGTCGTCGTACACCACCGCCTGTTCCCCCGCCGCGGTCATCGCCCGTACGACGTGCGCGCCGATGTAACCGGCGCCGCCGGTGATCAACCAGGTCATGTGCGGCCGTCCCCTCGTCAATCGACCCGTGGTGTGGTGGTGCTGTGCGGCTGCTGCGTCGCGCTCTCAGTGAAGCAGGCGGCGCAGTCGTGCGCGGGCGACCGACAGCACACCGCGTACGCCGGGGGCCACCCGCAGCGCCAGCGCCCCGGAGTGGGTGGTGTACGGCTGTACGAGTACCACGCCGTGCCGGGCGCTCGGGACGGCGCTGCGGCGCAGCAGACCGGCGCCCGTGAGCGCGTGCGCGGTGACGTCGCGGCTCGCGCCGTCGCGGAAGCGGATGCGAAGGCGCAGGTCCCAGGTGCCCACGCCGCGTGCCGCCAGCGCGGCGAGGTCGACGGTCGTCTCCGCCCACCAGGTGCCGGCGTCCCCGGCGGTACCGGAGCCCGTCGCGGACGGCACGAGCGCGACGGGCGCGCCCCGGAGCGCCACGTCCTCGTCGTCCCGGTGCCGCCACCGCGTCTCCACCGTCTCCGGTCCCGCCTGCGCCACGCGCCCGTACAGCTCGTGCAGGCACAGGCGCAGCCGGGTGTCACGCGCGCGTGGCCGAAGCTCCCCGTCGACGGCGAGGGGCAGCGCCCGCACCGGCCTGTCCCGCAGGGGTTCCAGGGAGACCTGGGGGAGGCCGTCCGACCACACGGGCGTGCCGTCCGCCGCGCGGGCGTACGGCGGGCACAGACGGGCCGGGCGGGCCGCCAGTTCCCGCAGCCGGGGCAGGTCGCGCGGTTCCGGGGAGGCCAGGAGGACCCGCCCGGCCAGCCGGCCGGGAGCGCCCGGGTTGCGCGCCCAGTCGTCGGCGTCGTACTGCGCGAGATGGGACCGCGTGAGCTCCCACCAGGCACGCCGGTAGGCGGCGTCGCGCAACCCCAGTTCACGCAGGTACATCCGCAGGTCGTGGTCGAGGAACTTGGCGCGCACGGCCCGCGCGAGTTCCTTGTGCCCGGCGCCCAGCAGCACTTCGTGCGCCTGTCGGCAGGCCTCCGTGCGGGCCCGCCAGTTCTCGACGCCGGCCCGGTCCAGGGAGATCGACAGCCGTTCGGCGGACCGGCGCACGTGCCACACGTAGACCCGGTCCGGGATCAGGACGATGCGGGGGGCCGCGGCGAGCACGCGCGCGGTGAAGACGACGTCCTCGTACGGGAAGCGGCCCTCGGGGAAGCGGATGCCGTGCGCGCGCAGGAAGCCGGTGCGGTAGAGCTTGTTGACACAGAGCGTGTCGTGGACCAGGCGGGGCCGCTGCGCGGGATGCGGCACCACGGTGTGCAGCGCGTAGAGGCCCGCCTGCCAGGGGATCTCGCGCCCCGACGGCACCTCACGGCGCACGCACAGGCCGCCCGCGACCTCCGCGCGCGCACCCGAGACCGCTTCGAGCAGCGCGTCGACCGCGCCGGGCGGCAGGACGTCGTCACTGTCCAGGAACATCACGTACGGCGCGGTCACCGCGTCGAGTCCGGTGTTGCGCGGGGTGCCGCAGCCGCCGCTGTTGACCCGGCGGCGGATCACCCTCAGGCGGGGCTCGGAGGCGGCGAGCCGGTCGAGCAGGCCGACGCTGCCGTCCGTGGAGCAGTCGTCGACGGCCACCACCTCGCGCACGGCCGGGCCCTGGGCGAGCGCCGAGCGCACGGCGTCCGTCACATGGGCGGCGTCGTCGTAGCCGATCACCACGACGGCGACCTCGGCGAGCGGTCTCCCGGTGCCGGTCTCGGCATACTTCACGGCATTCATCACGACGGATGGTAAGCCGGGCGAATGACATGAAAGTGATAACACACCATCAAACCCGGCTAAATGCTCTTAAACACCACAGAATCGGGCCGTGAAGAGCGGACAGGCGAGGGGGAGCGGCCGGTTCGGCGCGGGTGTGGTGCCCGTGGCGGTGCCCATGGCGGTGATGCTCGCGATCGGGCTGTGGGGGCTGGACCGCGGCGGCATGTGGGGCGACGAGAGTGTCACCTTCCAGGTCGCGCAGCGCACGGTCCCGCAGATCTGGCGGCTGCTGCACGACGTGGACGCGGTGCACGGCCTCTACTACCTGTTCATGCACGCCGTCCTCACCGTCCATCCCGGCGAGGTCGTGCTGCGCCTGCCGTCGGTGTGCGCGGCGACGGCGACGGCGGGTCTGGTCGCGGCCCTGGGTGTCCGGCTGGCCGGGCCCCGGGTCGGTCTGTGGGCCGGTGTCCTCTGGGCGATCACGCCGATGGCCGGCCACTACGCCCAGGAGGGACGGTCGTACGCGCTCGTCGCGGCGGGCGTGGCGGCCTCGACGCTGCTGCTCCTGAGGGCTGTGGACGGGGTGGGTGGCCGGGGCTGGGGGCCGTATGGGACGGTCGTCGGCCTGACCTGTGCGCTGCACGAGCTGGCGGTTCCGGTGCTGTGCGCGCACGCGGTGACGCTGGCCCTGCTGCGGGCGCCGAGGGGGGTCTGGTCCGGCTGGGGGCGGGCGGCGGTGGCGGTGGCGCTGCTGCTGGCGCCGCTGGTGTGGGTGTCGCAGGGGCAGTCCGGGCAGGTGGCGTGGCTGGTGGCGCCGGGGTGGGACCGGGTGGAGAGGCTGGCCGGGAACTTCTTCCCCGGCCCGGCGGGGCCGGTGTTCTGGGGGTCGCTGCTGCTGTCGGCCGTGGGGCTGGGGGAGCGTCGGACGGCGGCGGTCGCGCTGCCGCTGCTGCTGGTGCCGCCGGCGATCCTGATGACCGTGTCGCAGGTCCGGCCGCTCTACCACGACCGGTATGTGCTCTACGCGCTGGCGGGTGCGTCCCTGCTGGTCGCGGCGGGGGCCGGGCGGGTGGCCCGGGCTCTGGGACGGGTGCGGTTCGACGGGCGGCGGATGCGGGTCGGCGGTCGGCGGGTGCACGCCCTGCTGGGGGTCGCCGGTGTCCTCGCCCTGGTCGCCACCTTCCTGAGCCAGTTGCCCGTGCATCGCCAGGACCGTGCCGCCGCCCACCGCCCGGACAACCTCGCGGTGGTCTCCGCGCTCGCCGTCCGGCACCTGCGGCCCGGCGACCCGGTGCTGTTCGTGCCGTCGGTCGGCAGGCTCGCCGCACTGGCCTACCCGAAGGGGTTCGGGCGGACGCGCGACATCGCGCTGCGGGAGTCCGCCCCCCGCTCCGGGACGCTGTGGGGCCGGGAGGCGACCCCCGGGGAGCTGCGCCGGCGGCTCGCCTCGGTGGACCGCGTCTGGGTCGTCTCCGAGCCGTACGCGCTGGACCCGCGCTGGTCCCCGGCCGACCCGGTCGAGCGCGCCAAACTCGCCGTGCTGAGGGAGGAGTTCGCCGTCCGGGAGGAACACGCCCGGGACGGCGTGGTGCTCCGCCTGCACGTCCGGCGGCAGCCGGCGGACGAGCCGCCCGGCGTGCCGCCCGGTGCCGCTACGACGGCCCGCCTGCCGGTGAGCCGCCCTGCGGCTCCGCGAGCGCGGCCGCGTCCAGGGCGGTGGTGAGCTCGTCGAGGCGGGCGCGCAGGGCGCGGATCTCGCCGGGGTCGAAGCCGGTCGAGGCGGCGATCCGGCGCGGCACCGGAAGCGCCCGCCCGCGCAGGGCGACACCCTCCCCGGTCAGCCGCACCTCCACCGACCGCTCATCGCGCGCGCTGCGCTCCCGGCGCACCAGACCGGCCGCCTCCAGCCGCTTGAGCAGCGGCGACAGCGTGCCCGAGTCGAGCCGCAGGTGCTCGCCGAGCTTCTTCACGGGCAGCTCGTCGTGCTCCCAGAGCACCAGCATCACCAGGTACTGCGGGTAGGTGAGCCCGAGGTCCTTGAGGATCCGGCGGTAGACGCCGTTGAAGGCGCGGGAGGCCGCGTGCAGGGAGAAACAGATCTGCTGGTCCAGGCGGAGCCAGTCGTCGTCGGGCGCGTTCATGCCTCCAGGGTAGCTTGCGCCCGTCATTCAATTGCGCACAACTTAATTGTGTGCTCTAATTCTGGGTGCCGGGCGGCCCGGAAGCGGGCCGCCGCACCATGACATCAGAGGGAAGGTCTTCCATGGACGCGCTCTACACCGCTGTCGCCACCGCCACCCACGGCCGTGACGGCCGCGCCGTCAGCTCCGACGGCGTGCTGGACCTCGCCCTGGGCGTGCCCCAGGCGATGGGCGGCAACGGCCAGGGCACCAACCCCGAGCAGCTCTTCGCCGCCGGTTACGCCGCCTGCTTCGGCAGCGCCCTCGGCCTCGTCGGCCGCCAGGCCAAGGTCGACGTCAGCGACGCCGCCGTGACCGCCGAGGTCTCCATAGGCAAGCAGGGCGAGGGATTCGGCCTCGCCGTCACGCTCCGCGTGGAGCTGCCCGACAGCGTGGACGAGGCGACCGGCCGCAAGCTGGTCGACCAGGCCCACCAGGTCTGCCCGTACTCCAACGCCACCCGCGGCAACATCGAGGTCGACCTCGTCATCGAGTGACCCCGCGGGCCCGCGGAGATCACTCCCCGACCCGCGCCAGCACCTCTCCCGTCCGTCTGCTCCACGCCACCACCACGGCCTCCTCGGGCACCGGGTGCCAGCGCGTCAGCAGCAGCCAGCGCACGTGATAGCGGCGGACGACGGCGGACCGCTCGGCGCGGGTCGAACCCGGGGCCAGATAGGCACGGACATCGGCCGCCCGGCGCTTCCGGGTCCGCTCGTCCAGGGCCGGGTCGGGCCAGATGGGAGCCGCCAGGTTCGGCCCGTACCCGGCGATGGCGTGAGAGGCGAAGTACCCGTCGGTGATCACGACCTCGCCGGGCCCGATGTGCCGCGCCGCCCAGTCGTACGACGGCCAGCGCGTCGGCTGGGTGAACCCCACCGGGTCGACCGAGCGCGGCACGACCGCCCCGGCGTGCACGGTGACGAACCCGACGCACGCCCCGGCCACCACCGCCCCGCCCAGCACCCGCCTGGCCCGGCTCCAGGGCCGCGGCGCCGCCAGCTCCACCGCCAGCGCGAACTGCAGCGGCACCAGCGCGGCCCACAGGGCCCGGGCGTACGTGTAGTGCCCGCTCACCCAGCCGTACGCCACCAGCAGGCACTCCAGCAGGAACATCCACACCAGCGGATCACGCGGGGACCTGCGGGCCCGCCGCCACAGCGCGGGCAGCCCGAGCAGCGCCAGCCACGCGTTGGCGAGCATCCTCTCGTAGAGCTGCCGGTGCATCGCGTCCATGCCGGTGTCGCCCACCAGCGTCAGGACGTCGTAGTACGGCCAGGTCAGGGCGGCCGTCGCGCAGGCCGCCGCGGTGAGCGCCCAGCGTGCCGCGACCGGCCGGCGCCAGCCGCGCTGCCGTGACGCCACGATCGCCACCGCCCCGGTCAGCGCGGAGGCCGCCGTCACGGGATGGGTGAGCAGGATCAGCCCGTACAGGGCGCCGATCCCGGCGTACCCCCACCAGCCGCCGATTCCGCTCGGGCCGACGAACCGCACGGCGGGGGCGTCGTCCCGCGCGCGGGTGCTCGTCCAGGCCCACGCCCAGAGCGTCAGGCCGATCGCCAGCGCGGACGGATAGCCCAGGTTGGTCGTCATCGACATCAGCCCGAGGTAGCCGCTCCACAGGATCCGCGCGGTGCCCCACAGCAGCGTCATGCACAGCAGCGCCCACACCGGCGCCCAGGGACGCGCGGTGAGGGTCCGCACGAAACGGCCGAGCCCCGTCAGCAGCACCAGCAGGTGCACCGGCCCGGCGAGCTTCACGACCTCCCAGCCCGACAGCCCCGTCAGCCGTGCCAGCACGCCCTGGGCGACGGCGTACGGACCGTAGTACGGGCTGCCCTCACCCGGCAGATCGGCCATGGTGTGGGCCGGGTGCAGCAGATCGGCCTTCAGTCGCTCGACGACCGCCGCGTGCTGTCCGGCGTCGCAGCACAGCGGGATCCGCCAGTACGCCAGCGCCATCACCAGCCACAACAGGGCGCCGTAGAGCTGATATGGGGTGAGCCGCCCGGCACGGCCGCCGCGCAGGGCCGTCGCGCCGCGCACGGCCCGCCGGACGAGGACCGGGGCGCTCACAGGAGGGGGGAGGAGGTCTGGGGCATGCGCCGAATGTTCCCGCCCCTCCGCCCGCCCTGACCTCGGGTCACTTCATCGGGTGAGGCCACTACGCCCACCTGCCGGTCGCTCGCACAACACCTGCTGCGCCGCCGCCGGCCAGCGCGCGAAACGGAACCGCGTCCGCTCGACCGCCCCGGTGAGGTTCCGCCAGAACCGCTCGGCGGTGAGGGGCGCGCGCACGGACTCCCTCAGCTCGGCGAGTTCCCCGCAGCCCAGCGCGGCCCGGGCCGCCTCGACCGCCTCCCGGGGAGCCCCGGCCCGCAGCAGGTCGCGCCGCGGCGGGTGCTCCGCCGCCCACTCGGCGAAGACCCAGTGGTTGCGCAGGAACTTCTCGTGCCCGGGCCAGCTCCACCGCTCCAGCGCCAGATGCGCGCCGATCGGGCTGGCCAGCCCCCAGGCGTCGTTGACGTAGGCGTCCAGCGGCGCCGCGGCCCCCGTCACTCCCAGGTGACGTCCCACGATCACCACCCGGTACGGGGAGTCCGCGCGCGCCGGTGTGGCGTGCAGCCGCCGCGCGGCGTCGAAGTAGAGCAGCGTCGGCCCGGACGCGCGCTCGGCCCGCGCCAGCATGGCGCGCCCCTCCGGCAGGGCGGGCCAGTTGGCCACCCAGGTGGCGGTGCGCACCGGGTTGTGGTCGCCGAGGCCTTCCACGTCGGAGCTGCGCACGTTGAACGAGCCGGGCGTGCTGCGCACGTCGAACGGCGTCCGCAGCGGACTGACGGCCGCGCACAGCCACACCGCCAGCAGCGCGCTCACCACGCCCGTGAACCTGGTCGCGGGCACGACCAGCACCGGCAGGAGCAGCAGGAGCAGGGCCGGAAGGATCATGCGGGCGTGCATGTAGTCGCCGCCGACCCGGACGACGTACCCGGCCAGCAGCAGACCCGCCGCGAGCGGCGCCAGCAGCACCGCGAGGGAGACCCGGCGCGGGGCGCGCTCCCGCCGCTGCCGCCGCGCCCGGCGCACCAGCAGGGCCGCCAGCACCCCGAGCACGGGAACGACGGGCCACAGCCAGTAGGGCCCGAGCGTCTCCTGCACGTACCCGGCGCCCCGGCTCCAGTCGCTGGCACTCGCCTCCTTGGCGATGGCCGGCAGCGGCACCAGGATCCCGTAGTACCCCGCCCGGAACACCTCGTACGCCAGCGGCACCGCTCCCGCCGAGGCCAGCATCGCCGCCGTGCCCCGCCGGGAGGGGCGCAGCACCCACCACTGCGCCGCCAGGAAACACACCGTCACCACCGCCAGATCGGGGCGGACCAGCGGACCCAGCCCGAACACGAAGGCGGCGGGATACGTCTCCCGGGCCTCCTGACCGCGCCGGGTCCGCGTCAGCAGCCACCACGACAGGCCGGTCCAGAAGGCGCCGAGGCCGCTCTCCAGACCCGAGGTCATGTACGACCAGAACGGCGGCACGGCCAGCAGCACGAACACGCCCGCCGGGAGCAGCGCCTCCGCGCCCCGGTGCAGCCGGCAGGTGGCGAGCAGGGCGCACGCGAACCCGGCCGTGCTCAGCACCAGACCGAGACCGACCGCGAGGAACGCGGGGTCCTCCCCGGTGACCCGGGTGGCGAGCACGAGCAGCCACTGCCACAGGGTGCCGGTCGAACTCTCCGCCCGCTCCCCGACGTTGAACACCGGCCCGTTGCCCGCCAGGATCTGCCGCACCGGGCGCAGGTAGATGAGCCCGTCGTCGCAGATCCAGCGGCGCCGGTAGCCCAGCAGGAACAGGGCCGCGGTGGGCACGGCCACCAGGGCCGCGTGCCACCCGCGCACCCACGGCAGCCGCTCGGCGGCGGGCGGCCGGGCCGGGGCGGCCCGCTGGCCGGGCAGGGAGGGGGCGGCCTCGGGGGTCGCGGGAGTTCTCATCTCTCGATCAGCGCCTCGGGTCGGGTGCGGACGCCCTCGGTCCGGCGGGCCGTGGGCAGCAGCGCGCCCCCCCGCTCGCCCAGCATCAGCAGCCGGACGACCCGCTCGGCGGCCCGCCCGTCCTCGAACTCGCAGTAGCGCTCCCGGAAGCCGGAGCGCAGCCGCGCCGCCTCCGCGTCCTGCCAGGTGCCGGACGCGAACAGCCAGGCCAGCTCCCGGTACGAGCGGGACACATGGCCCGGCGCGTCGGCCGTGATGTCGAAGTAGGCACCCCGGGCGGCCGCGAACGCGCCCCAGTCGTCGGCGTGGACGACGATCGGCCGGTCCAGCAGGACGTAGTCGAACATCAGGGCGGAGTAGTCGGTGACCAGCGCGTCGGAGGCGAGCATCAGGTCCTCGACGTGCGGCTCGTCGGTCGCGTCCACCAGCACCCCCCGCCGGTGCAGATCGGCCAGGCCGAGGCCCCGCGCGACGCCCGACGCCAGCGACGGGTGCAGCCGGACGACCAGCGTGTGCCCGGGGCCCAGGTCCTCGGCGAACCGGCCCGGGTCGAAGCGCTCGACGTGGCCGCCCCGCCGGTAGTCGCGCCGGGTCGGCGCGTACAGCACGACGGTGTCACCGGCAGGGATGCCGAGCCGCTCGCGCACCTCCCGGCCCCGCTCGGGCCCCGCGCCGACCAGCACGTCGTTGCGCGGGCTGCCGGTCCGCAGTGAGGTGAAGTGGCACGGATAGGCCCGCTCCCAGGCCCGTTCCGCGTACCGCCCCGCGACCAGGCTGTAGTCCCAGCGGTCGGCCCGGCGCAGCATCTGCGGCACGTCGAAGCCGTGCCGGGCGCCCGGCTTGGTCAGCAGGTCGGCGCCCATGTACTTGAGCGGGGTGCCCTGGTGGGTGTGGAGGTGGACGCTGCCGGGCCGCTTGGCCAGGGTGCCGGGCCAGTTGACGTCGTTCACCCAGAACGTGGCCCGCGCCATGACCTCGTGGTAGCGCCGCGATCCCGGCGTCACATGGTCCACGCCGGGCGGCAGCGCCTCCACCGCGTCCTCCCGGACCACCCACACGCCCCGGATGTGCGGGGCGATCTCGCGCGCCTTCTCGTAGATCGCCGCGGGGTCACCGGACACACCCCGGTGGTGGGTCGTCGAGTAGACGGCGAGACGCGGATCCAGGGGGCGCTTCGACTGGGCCGCGTACCAGCCGCGCAGGGCCGTCTCCGACGCCTTCCTCGCCACCCGCCGCTGCCCGCCCACGGCGGACGCACGCAGATCCCGCAGCCCGCGCACCGCCGCGTACGACGCGTAGGGCGCCGAGGCCAGCAGCCGCATCTCGATCCCGCGCCAGCCGTCCGGCTGCGGGAAACCGCCCACCGGGAGGTGACGGCGGTGGAAGGAACGGATCTCCCGGTAGAAGTCGCCCCGGTCCGCGGGCCGCACCCGGTCCTCGCGGGCGAGCACGAACAGCATGTGGTCCAGCGCCCGCTCCAGCAGCACCGGCCGCGCCCAGTCGAGGTCGGAGCGCTGCTCCAGGAACGCGAACAGCCCCTCGTACTGCGGGAAGATGTCGAAGTGCCGACGCCCCGGGGTCTTGGTGATCGCCCCTTGCCGGCGCTGCCGGTACTCCACGCCGATCCGGTCCAGACAGGCGATGCGGCCGGCCAGCACCATCGACCGGTAGGTGACCGGCGCGTCCTCGTACAGCCCCGCCGCGTACCGAAGACCGTGCTCCTGGAAGAAGTCCCGCCGGTAGGCCTTGTTCCAGGCGACCAGGAACAGCTTCAGGTACCGCGGGCTCTCCCGGATGCCGAACGTCTCCAGGCCGGCCGAGGCCAGCAGGTCCGCCGCCTCGCTGCGCCCGCCCCGGCCCCACCAGTGGGTGCGCACATGGTCGAAGACCAGGATGTCCGGGTCGTCCGTCACCGTCAGGCGTGCGGCGACGGCGGCCAGCAGGCCCGGCGTGTAGAGGTCGTCGCTGTCCAGGAAGAGGACGTAGTCGCCGGCCGCCTGTTCCAGACCGGCGTTGCGGGCCCGGCCCAGGCCGACGTTCTCGGGCAGGTGCAGCACCCGCACCCGGGCGTCGCGGGCGGCGTACTCGTCGAGGATCGCGCCGCTGCCGTCGGGCGACCGATCGTCGACGGCGATCACCTCGAAGTCGCCGTAGGACTGGCCGAGCACCGAGTCGAGACACTCGCGCAGGAAGCCCTGCACCTTGTAGACGGGGACGATGATGCTGAAGCGGGGCACTTCTCCGGTCAGCTCCTCACGAGGGTGGCGGCGGGGGCCGGGACGCGCTCCGCGAGCGGGGTCACGGGCGGGATCGACTCGGGCGGCTCCCCCAGCAGCACCCGGCGCACCACACGTTCGGCGGCGCGCCCGTCGTCGAACTGGCAGAAGCGCTCCCGGAACGCGGCCCGCAGGGCCGCGGCGGACGCGTCGGCGTAGGAGCCGTCGCGGAAGAGGGCCGCCAGTTCCCCGGGCGTACGGGCCACCCGGCCGGGCGGCTGCCGCATCAGGTCGAAGTAGACGCCGCGGGTCTCCCGGTAGACGTCCCAGTCGTCGGCGTACACGACGATCGGCCGGTCCAGGTTGGCGTAGTCGAACATGATCGACGAGTAGTCGGTGATCAGCGCGTCCGAGGCCAGGCACACGTCCTCCGACGAGCGGTGCCCGGTGACGTCGATGATCCGGCCGCCGCCCCTGCTCGACCCCTGGTCGTAGAAGTAGTGGGCGCGCAGCAGCACCACGTAGTCGTCGCCGATCGCCTCGCAGAACTCCGCCAGGTCCGGGCCCGTCTCGAAGCCGGTGGCGTAGTCGCGGTGGGTGGGCGCGTAGAGCAGGGCCTTCTTGCCGTCGGGGACGCCCAGTTCCTTGCGGACGCGGATGACGTCCTCGGCGGACGCCGTGCAGTAGACGTCGTTGCGCGGATAGCCGTACTCGAGGGTCTCGTGGGCGCTCGGGAACGCCCGCTCCCACATCTCGGTGGAGTGCCGGTTGGAGGTGAGGTTGTAGTCCCAGCGGTCCACCCGGGCCAGCAGCCTGGCGAAGCTGCCGGTCGCCGCGGCCACCACGGGGTAGGTCGCCTGGTCGGCGCCCATCGTCTTCAGCGGCGTGCCGTGCTGCGTCTGGAGGTGGACGCTGCCGGGGCGCTTGACCACGGCGTCCGCGAAGTTGGCGTTGTTGACCAGGTACCCGGCGCGGGCCAGCACCTCCCAGTACTTCCGGCTGCCGATCACCGCGTACTCCACGTCCGGCGGCAGGCTGCCCACCGCCTCCGGCTCCACCAGGAACACCGCGCGCAGGTGCGGGGCGAGCTCGCGGGCCTTGGCGTGGATCGCCGCCGGATTGCAGGCGTAGCCGCGGCCCCAGTACGCGCAGTACACGACGAGGTTCCGGTCGAGCGGGAGGCGCAGGTGCACCGCGTACCGCAGCCGGGTGCGCAGCCCCCGGGGGCGGGGGAGCAGCCCGGCGGCCCGCAGCGCACTCCGGTTGGCGGCGCGCAGGGCGTGGAAGGCCGTGTACGACCCGGAGGCGAGCAGCCGGTGCTGGACGCCGAGGCTCCCGCCGGGCGCCCGGTGGCCGGTGGGCCGGTGCCGCCGGTAGAGCGCGCTCGCCCGCCGGAAGAAGGCGCGGCGGCCGGACGCCAGCCGCCGCGGACGGGCGGCCGTCTTCAGCACGGCGGCGAAGAGCTGCTCGAACAGCGGCGTCAGCCGGTCTGCCGGAAGCCCCTGCTCCACGGCCCGCGTCAGCACCAGCTCGGTCTGGTCGAGCAGCTCGGTGTGGTGCTCGCCGGGGAGGTTGAGGCGGTTTCCCTGCCGGCGCAGCAGATGCCGGACGACGACCGCGCGCAGGGCCGCCACCCGCTCCGCCCGCAGGGTGACAAGACCGCCGAAGCCGACGTCGGTGAAGTGGTCCCCGGGGAAGGCGATGCCCTGCTCGGTGAGGAAGGCCCGGCGGTAGACCGCGCTCCACGCCGGGAGTGCCACGCCCGTCAGCCACGGGGCCCGGCCGGGGGAGAAGGCCCCGTCCGGCGTCCTGGCCAGCAGGGGGGCGAGGGGGTTGGTCGGCTCGCCCTCCCACCAGGGGGTGCGCTCGTGCTCGAAGTACAGGACGTCCACCGGGGCGTCCGCGTCACCGGCCTCGGCCAGCCGGGCGTCCAGCGCCGCCAGTGCCCCTGGGACCAGGACGTCGTCGCCGTCGAGGAACAGCACATGGCCGCCGACCGCCGACCGCAGCCCGGCGTTGCGGGCTCCGGCCAGACCGGCCGACGGCGGAGAGTGCACCGGCGTCACCCGGGAGTCCCGCTCGGTGTACCCGGCGACGACGTCCGCCGCCGGCGCGTCGGGTGCGTCGCACACCGGGATCAGCTCGAAGTCGCCGAACGACTGGGCGAGGACCGAGTCCAGCGCCAGGGACAGCCGGCCCGCGACCCCATGGGACGGGACGACGATGCTGAAGCGGGGCATTCTGCTCCTTCTGTCAGAAGGCGGGTCTGCTGGAGTGGGCCGTCTCACGCGATGCGCGGGCGTCCCGGCCGCCCGGACGGACGGCAGGAGGGCGGCCGGCTGGGTGTCGGCCGCGACGGGCTGGAGGGCAAGCGGACTCCCCGAGTGAGAACCGTGGTCAGAGGCTGTCGGTGACGGCGAGGGGACCGGTCGGCAGCGACACCGTGGTGAGCGGCTCACGGACCAGCGAGGCCGCCGCCGAGGGCACCGGACGGCGCTCGCCGAGCGGCACGACCGGCGGCAGCTCCGACTCCCCGAGCACCACCCGGCGCACCACCCGCTCGGCGGCCCGGCCGTCGTCCCAGGTGCAGAACCGCTCGCGGAACGCCGTCCGCAGCTGGGCCGAGCGGGAGCCGCGCCAGTGACCGGTGGCGAAGATGTCGATCAGTTCGTCCTCGCCGCGTGCGACCGCGCCCGGCGGGGCCTCGCGCACGTCGAAGTACGTGCCCCGGGCGGCGTCGTACGCCTCCCAGTCGTCGGCGTGGATCACGATCGGCCGGTCCAGGTTGGCGTAGTCGAACATCAGCGACGAGTAGTCCGTGACCAGGGCGTCCGACGCCAGGCAGAGCGACTCCACGCTCGGATGGTCGCTGACGTCGACGACCCGGCCGCAGGTGGTGGTCAGGGGGGCGTCGTAGGCGTGGTGGGCGCGGGCCAGGACGACGAAGCGCGGGCCGAGGCGCCGCGCGATCCGCTGCAGGTCGAGGGGGTGGCGCTGGGAGCGGCGGTAGTCGCGGTGGGTCGGCGCGTACAGGATCGCCACCGCGCCCCGGGGGACGCCGAGGGAGGCGCGCAGCCGGGCCACGTCGGCCCCGGTCGCCGTCCGGAACACGTCGTTGCGGGGGTAGCCGTACTCCAGCGTGGTGTAGCGGCCGGGGTGGACGCGTTCGTGGGTCAGCGTGGTGTGGCGGTTGGCGGACAGCACGTAGTCCCAGCGGTCGACGTCCTTCAGCAGCCGTGCGAAGTCCCGGCCGCGGGCCGCCGCGGGGCGCTCCTGGAGGTCGAGGCCGATGTGCCCCAGCGGGGTGCCGTGCCCGGTCTGGATCAGGACCTGGCCCCGGCGCTTGGCCAGACGGTCGTCGAAGCCGGTGTTGCTGACCAGGTACCGGGAGCGGGCGAGCGCCGTCCAGTAGGCGGCCGTCCCGGGGACGAGGCGGCGCGGGCCGGGCGGGATCGTGTGGTGGTGCTCGCGGCGGGCGATCCAGGACGTGCGGACGTGCGGCGCGAACTCGCGGAACGCGGCCTCCAGCGCGCCCGGATTGCAACCGTGGCCGCGTCCCTCGTACGCGGCGAAGACGGCACGGTCGGCACGCAGCGGCAGGCAGCGCTGGACGCGGTAATGGGTCCTGAGGGCGGCCGACCGCAGGCCTCGCGCCAGCTTCCCGACGGCCTTGGCGGCGGCGCGGTGCCCGGCCGACGCGAACTGGAGGGTGCGGTAGGTACGGTGCAGGCCGAAGCGGATCAGCACGTGGTGGATCCGGCAGCGCAGGGGGATGGGGGCACCCGGGGTGCGGTAGCGGCGGTAGTGGGCGCGGGCCCGGCGCAGGAAGTCGGCGCGCGAGCCCGGGGGCAGCCGGTCCCGCCGGGAGTACACGATCGCCAGGTGGTGCACCATGCGGCGGAACAACACCGACCGCCACTGGGCCAGTTCGGGGCGCTCGTCGAGGTAGGCGAAGACCCGGTCGTACTGCTCGAAGACATCGAAGTGCCGTTCGCCGGTGGTGCGCAGGATGCTGCCCCGCCGCCGCTGCCGGTAGTGCACGCAGACCCGGTCGAGAGTCGTGATCGACTCGGCGGTCATCAGCACCGGATAGGTCCACGGCGTGTCCTCGTAGACGCCGGGCGGGAAGACGAACCCCTCCCGTTCGACGAACTCCCGCCGGTAGGCCTTGTTCCAGGCGACCATCAGCAGCCGCAGCAGGCCCGGCCGGTCCTCCAGGCGGAACGGCGCCGGGCCCTGCTCGGTCAGCTGCAGGGCCGCCTGGTTGCGGATGGCCTCCCCCGTCCAGTAGCTGCGCGCGTAGTCGAAGACCAGCACGTCCGGCTCGCCCGTCTCCTTCAGCCGGTCGGCGATCGACCGCAGCGCGTCGGGCGTGAGGGTGTCGTCGCCGTCGAGGAACAGCAGGTAGTCGCCGCTCGCGCGCGCCACGCCGGCGTTTCTCGCGCGGCCCAGTCCGACGTTCTCCGGCAGGTGGACGGGGCGTACGCGCGCGTCGCGGGCGGCGAACTCGTCGGTGATCGCGCCGCACGCGTCCGGCGAGCAGTCGTCGACGACGATCAGTTCCAGATCGGGACAGGACTGGGAGAGCACCGACTCCAGGCACTCGTGCAGGTACGCCTGAACCTGGTACGCGGGGACAATGACACTGAACCTGGGCAAGAGGCCATCCATCGGTCGGCGCGGGCGTTCGGCCCGGGAACGGCCGGTGCGCCGACTTGGTTACGCCGACTACGGCATCCGGGGTAACGCGGAAGGGGCGGGCCGTCCCCGGCCCGCCCCTTCGACTACCGTGCTGTGAGCGCTACTTGACCGCGCCCGCCATGACTCCGGACACGAACTGCCGCTGGAACGCGAAGAAGACGGCCAGCGGGACCACCATGGAGATGAACGCGCCGGGTGCCAGCACGTCGATGTTGTTGCCGAACTGCCGTACCTGCGTCTGCAGCGCGACCGTGATCGGCTGGCTCCCGGAGTCCGAGAAGATCAGCGCGACCAGCATGTCGTTCCACACCCACAGGAACTGGAAGATGCCGAGCGCCGCGATCGCCGGTCCGCCGAGCGGCATCACGACACGGAAGAACAGACGCAGTTCACCCGCGCCGTCCAGCCGCGCCGCCTCCAGCAGCTCGCGCGGGATCTCCGCGAAGAAGTTCCGCAGCAGGAACACCGCGAACGGCAGGCCGAAACCGACGTGGAACAGCACCACGCCGATCACCGAGCCGAAGACGCCGATCTTGCCGAAGAGTTCGGCGATCGGGATCAGCGCGACCTGCACCGGCACGACCAACAGGCCGACCACGCCCAGGAACCACCAGTCCCGGCCCGGGAACTCCATCCAGGCGAAGGCGTAGCCCGCCAGCGAGCCGATGATCACGACCAGCAGGGTCGCCGGGACGGTGATCCACACCGTGTTCAGCAGGCTGCCGGTGATGTCGTCGTTCTCCAGCAGCTTCGTGTAGCTGTCGAAGGTTATCTGCGCGGGCTCGGTGAACACGGTCCACCAGCCGCTCGCCGCGATGTCCTCCGCCGAACGGAGACTGGCCAGCAGCAGACCGATCGTCGGCACCAGCCAGAACAGGCCGACCACGATGAGGAACACCCGCACCAGCCCGCCGCCGACCCCCTCGGCGAGCCGCGACCCCAGCGACTGCCTGGCCTTCATCGCCGCACCTCCCGCCTGAGCCTGCGTACGTTGAACCACATCACGGGGATCACGAGCAGCAGCAGGAACACCGAGATGGCGCTGGCGATGCCCGGCTGGTTCTCGGAGAAGCCCTTGCGGTACAGCTCCAGCGCGAGGACGTTCGCGTCGTCCTGGGCGGATCCCGGCGCGATGATGAAGACCAGGTCGAAGATCTTCAGCACATTGATCATCAGGGTGACGGCGACGACCGCGAGGACCGGCGCCAGCAGCGGCACCGTGACCCGTCTGAACACCTGCCACTCGGTCGCGCCGTCGACCCGGGCGGCCTCCAGCAGTTCCCGGGGCACCCCCGCGAGCCCGGCCGCGATCAGCACCATCGCGAAGCCCGCCCACATCCAGATGTACGCGCCGATGATGGACGGGGTGACCAGGGACGGGCCGAGCCAGTCCAGGCCGTTGTACGGCTCCTCGAAGTTGCTCGCCGGGAGCCGCAGCAGGGCCCCGTCGGCCGCGGCGGGCAGGGTGAAGGTGCCGTCGCCGGCGGCCGTCGCCGACGCCACCACCCTGCCGTCCTTCACGGCCTCGATCTTCATGCCGGCATAGCCGACTTCGGCCGGGTCGACGCTGTTGAGCTCGCCGACGCCCTTGCCGCGCGTGAAGTCCTGCCAGGTCGTCCCGGTGATCTTGTCCGGCTCCGGTTTCGGCGCCGCGGCGGCCTTCGCGCCGTCCGGCATCAGGTCGGGCGCCACACCCACCAGGGGCAGTGAGACCGCCTCGCCGGTGCGCACGGGCGACGTGGTGATGAACGCGCCGCCGCCGGCCGGCTCCAGCGGCGAGTCCCGGCCCGGGTGGGCCTTCGGGAAGGCCGACGCCTGGGAGAACGTGTCGTGCACGCCCACCCACACCGCGTTCGCCACACCCTTGTCCGGGTCCTGGTCGTACACCAGGCGGAAGATGATGCCCGCCGCCAGCATCGAGATCGCCATCGGCATGAAGACGACCAGCTTGAACGCCGTACCCCAGCGCACCCGTTCGGTCAGCACCGCGAAGATCAGTCCGAGGGCGGTGGCGACCGTCGGCGCGAACACCACCCAGATGACGTTGTTCTTCAGCGCGGTGCGGATGCCCTCGTCGGTGAAGAGGGCCTGGTAGTTGTCTATTCCGGCGAAGCCGTCACCGGACTGGTCGTAGAAACTGCGCACGACCGAGTACCCGATCGGGTACACCACGAGCGCGCCGAGCAGGACGAGCGCGGGCAGCAGGAACAGCGCCGCGACGGTCCTGCGGGTGCCGGTCACACTCTTGCGCGACTTGGGAGCGGCAGGGGGCTTGGAGCTCCCTGCCGCCGTCAGCGACGTCATGACGTCAGTTCCCGTACGCCGCGGCCGCTTCGGCCTCCAGCTTCGCCTGCGTGCCCGCGATGTCCTCGGGGTTCTTCAGGAAGTCCTGGAGGATCTTCCACTCGCCCTTGCCGGGTGTCCCGCCGAACGCCTGCGGGGCCTGGTCGGACATGTCGAAGCGGAAGTCGTCACCGGCGTCGATGAGCGCCTTGGCGATCCTCTGCTGCACCGCGTTCGGGTACGCGGAGTTCGGCACGTTCTTGTTCGGCGAGAGGTAGCCGCCCAGCTCGGCCTGGATCTGCGCCGCGTCCGGCGAGGCGAGCCAGGTGGCCAGTGCCTGCGACCCCTTCGAGTCCTGAAGGATCACGGCAGCGTCGCCGCCCGAGACCACCGGACCGTTGTCACCGACCGCCGGGAACGGGAACACCTTCGCGTCCGTGCCGATCTTCATGTCCTTCGGGATGTTGACCTGCGCGAAGTCACCCGCGGCCACCATGGCGGCCTTGGGCTGGTCCCCGCCGGTGAAGACCTGGGTGACGGACGCCGGGAAGTCGGTCTGCAACGCCCCGCTCGCCCCGCCCGCGATCCAGTCCGGCTTGCCCCAGACCTGCGCGAGCGTGGTCAGCGCGTCCTTCACGGACGGGTCGGTCCACTTGATCTCGTGCTTGGCCAGCTGGTCGTACTTCTCGGGCCCGGCCTGCGAGAGGTACACGTTCTCGAACCAGTCGGTCAGCGTCCAGCCCTCGGCGCCGCCGACGGAGAACGGGGTGACGCCGGAGTCGTAGACCGTCTGCGCGGTGTTGAGCAGATCCGGCCAGGTCTCGGGCTCGCCGGCCCCGGCGTTCTCGAAGACCTGGTTGTTGTACCAGACCAGCGACTTGTTGGCGGCCTTGTAGTAGACGCCGTACTGCTCGCCGTCGACCTTGCCGATGTCCTGCCAGCCCTGCGAGTAGTTCTCGCTGAGCTCCTTGAGGGCGTCGGAGCCGAGGGGCTTGGCCCAACCCCGGTCGACGGCCTGCTTGATGGCGCCCGGCTGCGGCAGCATCACGATGTCCGGCGGTTGCCCGCCGGCCACCTTCGAGCCGATGAAGTTGATGATCGGGTCCTGGGCGGGCACGAACGTGACCTCCGCGCCCGTGCGTTCTTCGAACTCCGCGAGGACCTTCTTGAAGTTGGCCTGTTCCGTGCCGCTCCACACGGCGGCGATCTCCAGGCTGGTCCCGTCCAGCTTCGGAAGGTTGACGCTGTTGGTGGTCTCCTCGCTGTCGCCCGTGCTTCCACCGGTGTCCTTGTCGCCGCCTCCGCAGGCGGAGAGCGAGAGCGCGAGCGCTCCCGCGGCGACGATGGCCGCGGCCTTGGCGGCTCTGCGGTGCTGGGGGGTCGCCTTGTCCCGCTCGGGCGACCAGCGTGTCCGGATGGTGCTGCTCGTCATGCGCATGACTGCCCCGTTCTTCGTTCCTCGTCGAACGTCGAGCGCGCTCCCGTGCGATCTGGTCTACGCCCGGGTGTGCGGGGGCGGCAAGATGGCGTCGGCTGTCAAGCGGGGGATCGTGACTCCCTCGTGACGCGGCCCCGTGACGCCGCGGGGCCGACGGCCGTACCCGGCTACAGGAGCGACGGCACCTTCGCCGCCGCGACCTCCCGTGCCGCCCTTTCCAGCGCGCTGGCCAACAGTGCCAGGTCGGTCGGTCCGTTCCCGAGCTCCCGCACCGGACGCCGGGCCGGAGGGTCACCCATGCGGTGCCACTCCAGGGGCACGACGGTGGGGCGCAGCGTCGCCGTGCGGGGGATCCGGCCGGTGACCCGCCCGCCCTGGAACGGGGTGACCCGCCCGTCCGCCCCGGTCAGCCGGCCACGCCCGGGCGCGGGCTCGTCCGGGCCCGGGGCCGGGGCGTCGAGCGTGACGCGCAGGGTGGCCCGGCGCGCCGGTTCGGTCTCCGCCGTACGGGGACAGGGGCCGGTGGCCGCGACGAGATGGACGCCGAGCCGCTCGCCCTCCCGGGCCACGGCCTCCAGCGCGCGCATCACCGACCCGGCCGCCGGCCGCCCGGTCGAGCCGAGCGCCGGGGACACCAGCGCGTCCAGGTCGTCGACGACCACGACGAGCCGGGGGAGCGGGGGCGCGGCCGCCTCCGTCTGCCGCCGGGCCGCTCCGGGACGCAGCCGAAGGGTGGAACTGGACGGGGAGTCGAGGTCACCGGAGCCTCCCGAGGCGGGCGGCTCGGCCGGGGCACCGCCTCGTGCCGTCGCCGTGCGCTGGGTGACCATACGGCCCGACAGCTCACGCCCGGTGTGCCACTCGTCGAAGTCCGACCGCCCGAGCAGCTCGGCACGCCGCTTCAGCTCGGCGCTCAGCGACTGCGCGAACTCCCGCATGCGGACCGGGTCGTGCGCCATGAGCAGGGTGGTGACATGCGGTACGTCCGTGCACACCCGCAGTCCCTCGCCGTGCCCGCCGCCCGCGCCCGGGCCGCCCCGGCCGTCGACCAGCACGATGCCGAGGCGGTCCGGCCGCTCGGCGGCGGCCAGGGACGCGACGATCGCCCGCAGCAGCTCCGTACGGCCGCTGCCCGGCGGGCCCTCGACCAGCAGATGCGGCCCCTGGGCCGCGAGGTCCGCGCAGACCGGGCCGCGCGGCCCGGCGCCCAGCACCGCGCGCACGCGTCCGCCCAGCGCGTCGGTGTCGTCGGCCGCGTCCGCCCAGCGCGCCATCAGCGAGGCCGGGGTGGCCCGGGCCAGGCCCAGTTCGTCGAGCAGCCGGGCCGCCTGTGGCAGGGGTGCGGAGACGCGCGGCTGGCGGTCGCTCGCCGGGCCGTCCGTCCGCAGCGGCGCCAGCGCCCGCGCGAACCGCTCGGCCCAGGCCGCGGACACGGCGTCGACGGTGGCGATGGCGCCGTGCCCGACGGGCGCCGCCGGCGATCCTTCGCCCCCGGCCCGGGCCACGCGCATCAGCCGCAGGGCCGTCGCCACGTCCCCGCTGAGCAGCGCGACCGCGCCGCACTGCCGGAAGGTCGGTGCCACCGAGCAGGCCGCCTCGTAGGTGTCCGTCACCGGTGAGGCGGGGGAGGCGGCGGCCGTCTCGGCCAGGCAGATGACGTGGATCCCGGCCCCGGGGCCCTCCAGCGCCAGCCGTGCGACGGCCTTGCGCAGGTCGGCTCCGCCGGGATCGCCGTCCACGACGAGCACCGTGTACGGGCCCGGGAAAGCGCCGGTCACGTCGGCGGCGGAAGCGTCGTCACGTGCCCAGGACGGCCGCCGGGGGGCCGGGACGGAGTGGTGTGGGGACGGACCGGTACCCGTGGGCTGTGCGCCGCCGGGCGCCGGGGCGCCCACCGGCGGACCGGCGGCGGCGCCGTCCGGACCCGCCTCCGCGAGGTGGTCCTCCAGACGGCGGGTGAGCTCGTCGGTGCGGGCCGCGGCCTGCTCGCGGTCGTGGGCCAGGAGCAGCCGGCAGTCCTGCCCGTGCCCCGGGCGGACGTGCGGCAGCCAGCCCAGCCAGGACCACTCGGCGGTGCGCTCCTCAAGGGACCGGGCGCGGTCCGCGGCGATCAGGACGATCTCCAGCGTGTCGGGGGAGTGCAGCGCCGTGAGCTGGGCCAGCACCGCGCGTGCCAACCCGGACAGCCGCGCCCGCGGCCCGGCCAGCCCCAGGGCTCCGACCTCACGCAGCCCGGCGGTCACGGGCACGGCGGGCAGCAGGCCCGAGCCGTCCGGCGCCGCACGGTCGGCCGTGCCGAGGCGCACGGCGAGCGCCTCCGGATGACCGGGGGCGCGCTCCCACAGCCGGGGCCCCGGCCCCAGCGCCGTCAGCAGCAGGGTGGCCGGGTCCGGCCAGGTCTCCGGCGCGGCCGACACGACGACCGGGTGGTGCTCCGCCGCCGTCACCGCGGCCGGCTCGTCCTCGTGCGTCTCGGGTGGGTCCGCCGCCTGCTCGCCACGCCCTCCGGCCAGCCGTCGGGCCCAGGCACCGAGCCCCCCACGCCTGCGGGTGCCCGGGGGCACGTCGGTGCCGCGCAGGGGGGTGCCCTTGCGTCCCCGGCCGGCCCGCTCGTCCACGAGGTCCGGGTCCACGGCACGGGCGGGAACAGCGGGGGCGACCGACCCGTCCGGGCCCCAGGGGTGAGGGCCGGTACCGTCCGCGACTCCGGCGTCGTACACCGTCGTCGGCCGGACGGGGGCCACGTCGCCGAACGCCCCGGCGCCGGAACGACCCGCATGCGTGTCCCCGGCGCCGCTCCCGGCCCGGACCCCGTCGCGCTGCCGCGCGGCCTCGGCCGGGGACGCGAAGGCACTCCGCCGAGCGGCGGCCTGCTGCCCGGTGGGTGCGCCGTGAGTCCCGAAGGCGGCCTGCGTGGCACCGGCCGTTCCCGACCGCGATCCGTCGCGCGTGCCGACGCCCGGCGCTTCGCTCCGGTTGTCTCCCGGGTGGCCGGTGCCGTGGGGTGGCATCTGGCTCCGGGGTCCCGGGTGGGGTGTGTCCGGGGTGCCGTGCGAGGGGGTCTGGCTCGGGTTGTCTCCCGGGTGGCCGGTGCCGTGGGGTGGCATCTGGCTCCGGGGTCCCGGGTGGGGTGCCTCCGCAGCGCCGCGCGAGGGCGTTTCGCTCCGGTCGCTTCCTCCACGGGCCGCGCCTCCCGCGCCCCGGGACGGCACGTGGCTCGCGCTGCCTTCCGAGCCGGCCTCGCCGACGCTGCCCGGCAGGCGGGTCCAGCCGCCCTGGTCCCGTCCCCGGGGCGCTTCGGACCCCGCGCCCGCGTCCCCGCGCTCGATCCTCGGTGCCCCACCCTGCCCCGGCACCACAGCCGGATCGGCGGAGCCGTGTTCCGAGGAACTCGGCGCGCCCCAGGCCGCGGCCGCCGAGCCGTAAGTGAGATGCGTGGGCCCGAGGGGCCCGGCGGGTCCCGGGTCGGCCACGCGCGCGGGGGACACGGGGGATTCCGTCCCGCCCTCGGCGGGCTCGGGCACGCGCACGTGCCCCTCCCCGTCCGGAGTCGTCTCCACCCGGCCACCCGGCCCCCCGGCGGGAGCCAGCCGCAGGGCCGATTCGCCGATCCGCAGCAGCGCACCCGGCGCGAAGGGGACCGCCCGGCCGCCCACGCGCGTGCCGTTCACCGTCGTGCCGTTCGTGGAGTCCAGGTCGGCGACCTGGACACGGCCGTCCGCGCTCACCGTCACCGCGCAGTGCAGCCGGGAGACGTCCGGGTCGTCCAGCGGCACGTCGGCGTCGGCGGAGCGGCCGATGCGGATCTCGCCGCCGTGCAGCAGATGGACGCCGCCGGCGTCGGGGCCGGCGACGACCTGGAGCTGGGCGGGGGCGTCGTCCAGTTCGGGATGCGGCTCCGGCTCCCCTGGCGCGCCCACGGACAGCACGGCACCGTCGGTCAGCGGGGGCTCGCCGAGCGTGCAGCGCTGGGCGTCCAGTCGCTGCTCCCCTGCGTACAGCACCGGTGTGCCCGAGCCGTCACCGCCGAGGACCGCCTGGGCCAGCGCCGACGCCACCGCCGCGAGCGCCGTACCGGCGGGTGCCGTGACCAGCACGTCGCTGCGCGGGGCGCGGTCCCGCGCCGGCGCCGACGGGCCCAGCGGATCTACGACGGTCAGCCGGATCTGCATCGCCGTCAGCGGTCCCTTCTGCCCGGGCGCGGAGTCCCCCACCCCGCCCCAGCACGTCGGCCAGTACTGCACGCATCCTCGCACCTGCCACTGACAGCGCGCCCCTCTCTCAGGAAAAGGTGATCTTGATTGGTCGGCTCTGCCCGCAAAAGTGCCTGAGAGATGACCCACGGGCGACCGCTTGAGATCGGTCACGTTCGTTCTCGGCAACCACGAGACCGAGGTCAGCGTCTTTCCTTCGAACAAGTCTGAGAGCGGAAACGTAAGACCCACAGAAAGACGACACTCCGGTCCTCGGCTGCCCGGCACTACAGTGGTTCGGACAGGCCAGCAGGCAAGGCAAGCACCAGGGAGCGCATGACGTGCGGCCGGTAGGCAGCAAGTATCTGCTCGAGGAGCCGCTCGGACGCGGCGCCACGGGCACCGTCTGGCGAGCCCGCCAGCGCGAGACCGCGGGCGCCGAGGCGGCCGTGCCGGGACAGCCCGGCGAGACCGTCGCCATCAAGGTCCTCAAGGAGGAGCTGGCCGGCGACCCCGACATCGTCATGCGGTTCCTGCGCGAGCGGTCCGTCCTGCTGCGGCTGACCCACCCGAACATCGTCCGGGTGCGTGACCTGGTCGTCGAGGGCGAGCTGCTGGCGCTGGTCATGGACCTCGTCGAGGGCCCCGACCTGCACCGCTACCTGCGGGAGAACGGACCGTTCACCCCGGTCGCCGCCGCCCTGCTCACCGCCCAGATCGCCGACGCGCTCGCCGCCAGCCACGCCGACGGCGTCGTCCACCGCGACCTCAAGCCGGCCAACGTCCTGCTCCAGCAGTACGACGGGCGGATGCACCCGCTGCTGACCGACTTCGGCATCGCCCGCCTCGCCGACTCCCCGGGACTGACCCGGACCCAGGAGTTCGTCGGCACGCCCGCGTACGTCGCGCCCGAGTCCGCCGAAGGCCGCCCGCAGACCTCCGCCGTCGACATCTACGGCGCCGGCATCCTGCTGTACGAGCTGGTCACCGGCCGCCCGCCGTTCGCCGGCGGTTCCGCCCTGGAGGTGCTGCACCAGCACCTGAGCGCCGAGCCGCGCCGTCCCTCCACCGTCCCCGACCCGCTGTGGACGGTCATCGAGCGCTGCCTGCGCAAGAACCCGGACGAGCGGCCCAGCGCCGAGAACCTCGCCCGCGGCCTGCGCGTCGTCGCCGAGG
This sequence comes from Streptomyces sp. NPDC096046, assembly GCF_040303285.1. Lineage (NCBI taxonomy): Bacteria > Bacillati > Actinomycetota > Actinomycetes > Kitasatosporales > Streptomycetaceae > Streptomyces > Streptomyces sp. NPDC096046. The sequence goes on from NZ_JBEOSZ010000029.1 coordinate 62,723, forward strand.
GCATCGGGGTGCACGCGAACTCCGCGCAGATCGCCGCCGCCGAGGGCGTCGGCATGCTCCTCGTGCCCGACCCGGCCCCCGCGCCGGTGCCGGACACGCCCGGCGCGGCCGACCCGACCCAGGTCCTCCCGCAGAACGCGGGCGCGTACGACCCGAACGCCGCGACCAGCGTCATGCCGCACACCGGCGGTCCGGCCGGCGCCGCCGACCCCACCGCCGTCATGCCCCACCGGGGCGCGGCCGACCCGACCGCCGTCATGCCGCCGGTCCCGCCGGGCTCGCCCGGTCACCCCGGCCAGCAGGGCGGCCCCGAGGACCCGCACCCCTGGCAGAACCAGCTGCGCGCGGCCCGCGACCGCAACGAGCAGACGCAGGTCCAGTACCTCGACCCGAACCAGGACCCGCTGCGCCGCCGCCCCCAGCGCCAGGTGGCCCGGCCGCAGCCGCAACAGCAGCCCCCGCGCCGCCAGGCGCCCCCGCCCGGGCCCGGCCACGGCCATCCGCACCGGCAGCCCCAGCAGTACGCTCCGCAGCCCCAGCGGCCCCAGCCGCCGCAGCGCTACGCCCCGCCCGCGCCGCCGGCCCAGCCCCAGCAGCCGCAGCGGCCCCAGCGCGAGCCCCGGCAGCCGAGGCAGCGCAGTGCCAACCGGATGCGGATCCCCGGGCTCGGCTGCCTGAAGGGCTGTCTCTTCACGATCATCATCCTGTTCGTCGCCGGCTGGCTGGTCTGGGAACTGAGCCCGCTGCAGGAGTGGATCGGCACCGGCAAGAGCTACTGGGACCAGCTCACCGACTGGTTCAGCACCGTGACCGGCTGGTTCGAGAAGCTCGGCGGGAGCGGTTCCGGCACGAACTGACCGGAACCGCCCTGCGGGGTTGGTGATTTGTCGACATCTGGCGGGTGATTTCCGCCTCCACGGTGAAGGTTGGCTCTCCGGGCGCGTAGTTTTGGCGACAACACGCGTCGGTAGGAGCAGCCTTGGCACGGAAGATCGGCAGCCGGTACACCGCCCACCAGGTCCTGGGGCGGGGCAGCGCCGGCACGGTGTGGCTGGGTGAGGGCCCCGAGGGCCCCGTCGCCATCAAGCTGCTGCGCGAGGACCTCGCGTCCGACCAGGAACTCGTCGGGCGCTTCGTGCAGGAGCGCACGGCCCTGCTCGGCCTGGAGCACCCGCACGTGGTGTCGGTGCGCGACCTGGTCGTCGACGGCAACGACCTGGCACTGGTCATGGACCTCGTCCGCGGCACGGACCTGCGGACCCGGCTGGACCGGGACCGGCGCCTGGCCCCCGAGGCGGCCGTCGCCATCGCGGCGGACATCGCCGACGGACTGGCGGCCGCCCACGCCGCGGGTGTGGTGCACCGGGACGTCAAGCCGGAGAACGTGCTCCTGGACATGCAGGGCCCGCTCGGCCCCGGCGGCTCACACCGCGCCCTGCTGACCGACTTCGGCGTGGCCAAGCTCATCGACACGCCACGCCGGACCAAGGCCACCAAGATCATCGGCACCCCGGACTACCTCGCGCCGGAGATCGTCGAGGGCCTGCCCCCGCGCGCGTCCGTCGACATCTACGCGCTCGCCACCGTCCTCTACGAGCTGCTGGCGGGGTTCACCCCGTTCGGCGGCGGCCACCCGGGCGCGGTCCTGCGCCGGCACGTCACGGAGACGGTGGTCCCGCTGCCCGGCATCCCGGACGAGCTGTGGCAGCTGCTGGTGCAGTGCCTGGCCAAGGCCCCGGCCTCGCGGCTGCGGGCCTCGGAGCTCGGCGCCCGGCTGCGGGAGCTGCTGCCGATGCTGGCGGGCATGCCCCCGCTGGAGGTGGACGAGCCGGACATCGACTCCGCGGAGGAGGCCGACCGCGAGGAACAGCCCGCCGGACCGGCACCGGCCCGCGAGCGGGTCCGGCGGCGGGGCGCGGTCCCCCTGGTGCCGGGCGCGAAGCCGGCCGACTCCAACCGGGACACCCACACCTCGATGCGTGTCCCCGCCCCCGACGAGCTGGCCGGCGGCGCCCACGGGACGGCCCGGGCGCCCCGCGCCCCCGGCGCCCCCCGCCCGGGCTCGGCCCGCAACCGCGCGGCGACCCGGCGCCGCAGGGTGGCCCTGGGAGCGGGCGCGGTCGCCCTGGCGGCGGCGATAGGCGTCGGCGCGTGGCTGTCCACCGCGGACGACGGCGCGGGCACCCCTCCGCAGGACACCGGGAACTCGGCGCCCCAGTCCCCCTGAGCCGCCGTCTCCGGCCGCCCGGCGATGGCCGCCGGGCGGAGCCGTTACGCTGGAGGGCGTGGCAGTCGTCGACGTATCCGAAGAGCTCAAGTCCCTCTCCTCGACCATGGAGTCGATCGAGGCCGTTCTGGACCTCGAGAAGCTGAGGGCAGACATCGCCGTGCTCGAGGAGCAGGCGGCCGCGCCGTCCCTCTGGGACAACCCCGATGAGGCGCAGAAGATCACCAGCAAGCTGTCCCACCTCCAGGCCGAGGTGCGCAAGGCCGAGGCCCTGCGCGGTCGCATCGACGACCTGAGCGTTCTCTTCGAGATGGCCGAGGAGGAGGACGACCCGGACACCCGCGCCGAGGCCGAGTCCGAGCTCACGGCCGTGAAGAAGGCGCTGGACGAGATGGAGGTCCGCACACTCCTCTCCGGTGAGTACGACTCCCGTGAGGCACTGGTGAACATCCGCGCCGAGGCCGGCGGCGTCGACGCCGCCGACTTCGCCGAGAAGCTCCAGCGCATGTACCTGCGCTGGGCCGAGCAGCGCGGCTACAAGACGGAGATCTACGAGACCTCGTACGCGGAAGAGGCCGGCATCAAGTCGACCACCTTCGCCGTCCAGGCGCCCTACGCGTACGGCACGCTCTCCGTCGAGCAGGGCACGCACCGGCTCGTGCGCATCTCGCCCTTCGACAACCAGGGCCGGCGTCAGACCTCCTTCGCGGGCGTCGAGATCCTTCCCGTGGTGGAGCAGACCGACCACATCGAGATCGACGAGTCCGAACTGCGGGTGGACGTGTACCGCTCGTCCGGCCCGGGCGGCCAGGGCGTCAACACCACCGACTCCGCGGTGCGCCTCACCCACATCCCCACCGGCATCGTCGTCTCCTGCCAGAACGAGCGGTCGCAGATCCAGAACAAGGCGACCGCCATGAACGTGCTCCAGGCCAAGCTGCTGGAGCGGCAGCGCCAGGAGGAGCGGGCCAAGATGGACGCCCTCAAGGACGGCGGGAGCTCCTGGGGCAACCAGATGCGCTCCTACGTCCTGCACCCGTACCAGATGGTCAAGGACCTGCGCACCGAGTTCGAGGTCGGCAACCCCGAGGCTGTGTTCAACGGCGAGATCGACGGCTTCATCGAGGCCGGAATTCGCTGGCGCAAGCAGCAAGAGAAGTAAGTTTGTCGACAAGGCAACTGCCGCCCACGGGGCGGTAGTTGCCTTTTCCGCGCTCGGATGTCCGGGTTTTGCATCACACTCACAGGCTCAGACTCCCGGCATAGCTCCCGTAGTTGGACATGGCGGCCGCAAACGGCCTTGACGTGTTCTTGAAAAATGGGAAGGGTGAAGCGCGGCATGCGTGTCTCTGGGGCGCATGTGAACCGGGGGCCTTTCATCTCAGCTTCCCCCGTCGAGCACAGCCCCGAGCGCTGCCTAATGACGATGAGCTACTGGGGGTAGCAGCCACATGACGAAGAAGACGCGGATCCGTGTCGCGCGGATAGCGGCCGGTGCCGTGATCGCCGCCGGCGCCTCACTGACCGCCGCCGGTGCCGCATCCGCCGCGGAGACCGAGGACTGCCTGCTCGGCATCCTGTGCGCCGAGGAGTCGCCCACTCCGACCCCGCCGCCGACGGGTGAGCCGACCGGTGAGCCGACCGGTGAGCCGACCGTCATCCCGACGGGCGAGCCGACCGAACCGCCGCCGTCGACCGAGGAGCCCACCGACGAGCCGACCGAGCCCACGGACGAGCCCACCGAGCCGACCGAGGACCCGACCGACGCCCCGACGAACCCGGGCAACGGCAACGGTGGCGGCAACGGCGGCGGCAACAACACCGACCCCGACGGCGGCACCTCGCCGCAGGAGGAGGGCTCCTCCTCCCTCACCGAGATCGGCTCGGACTCCACCCCGGCGGCCACGCAGGGCCAGGCCCGGGCCCAGGGCAACGGCCAGGAGCTCGCCGAGACCGGTGCCGCGCAGACCACCTTCCTGGTGATCGGCGCCGCCACGATGATCGCCGGCGGTGTCGGCTTCCGTCTGCTGCCGCGCCTCGTGGGCGGCCGCGGCGGTGCTGCCGCCTGACGGTAGCCACGTCCGCACGGACCGTGGACACACGGACCGTGGACACAGCGCACACCGAGGGCCCGGAGCGATTCGCTCTGGGCCCTCGGCCATGTCTGGCGGGGGGCGGCTGCCTGCGCCGCTAAGCGGTCTGGTGCGCCAGCAGGGCCACCGCCGCGATCAGCACCGTCAGCAGTGCGATCAGCGCCATCGGGTTCAGACCCGCGAAGAAGTTCTCCTGCTGCAGCCGCTCGCGGTTCGCGCGGCACACGGCGCAACGGCCCTCGTTCACGGGGGACGCGCAGTTCGCGCACACCAGCCGGTCGTACGTCATGCGCTTGCCCTCCTTGCGCCGGTTCCACGTGTCCAACGTTCGTGGGGGTGGGAATGTTCCCCCCTCCACTGTGCCAGGTTCCGTCGGCCGTCGCGCGGCTGCGCGTTTTCTGCGGTGGTACGCACGGTCGCCCCGCGCCCCGCGGGCCTCGGTATAAAACGGCACATCCATGGCGCAACCACGGTCGGTGACTGCGATGCCCCACCCGGTTCGCGTATGGTCACGCTCATCTACCCCCGGCGACCCGTGGTGCATCCGTGATCCGATTCGACAATGTCTCCAAGGTCTACCCCAAGCAGACCCGCCCCGCCCTCAGGGATGTCTCCCTGGAGGTCGAGAAGGGCGAGTTCGTGTTCCTCGTGGGGTCCTCCGGCTCCGGAAAGTCCACCTTCCTGCGGCTGATCCTCCGCGAGGAGCGGTGCAGTCACGGGCAGGTGCACGTTCTGGGCAAGGACCTCGCCCGTCTCTCCAACTGGAAGGTGCCGCAGATGCGGCGCCAGCTGGGGACGGTGTTCCAGGACTTCCGCCTGCTGCCCAACAAGACGGTCGGCGAGAACGTCGCCTTCGCGCAGGAGGTCATCGGCAAGTCGCGTGGCGAGATCCGCAAGTCCGTGCCCCAGGTGCTCGACCTCGTCGGGCTCGGCGGCAAGGAGGACCGGAGGCCCGGCGAGCTGTCCGGTGGTGAGCAGCAGCGCGTCGCCATCGCGCGGGCCTTCGTCAACCGGCCCAAGCTGCTCATCGCCGACGAGCCCACCGGCAACCTCGACCCGCAGACCTCCGTCGGCATCATGAAGCTGCTCGACCGCATCAACCGGACGGGCACCACCGTGGTGATGGCCACCCACGACCAGAACATCGTGGACCAGATGCGCAAGCGCGTCATCGAACTGGAGAAGGGCCGCCTCGTGCGCGACCAGGCCCGCGGTGTCTACGGCTACCAGCACTGATACCGCACCCGAGATCCACGGAAAGGCATAACCAGTCGCCATGCGCGCCCAGTTCGTCCTGTCGGAGATCGGTGTCGGTCTCCGCCGCAACCTGACGATGACCTTCGCCGTCGTCGTCTCCGTCGCCCTCTCGCTCGCCCTGTTCGGCGGGTCGCTCCTGATGAGCGACCAGGTCAACACCATGAAGGGCTACTGGTACGACAAGGTCAACGTCTCGATCTTCCTCTGCAACAAGAGCGACGCCGAGTCCGATCCCAACTGCGCCAAGGGCGCGGTGACCGACGACCAGAAGAAGCAGATCAAGGCCGACCTCGGCAAGATGGGCGTCGTCCAGACGGTCACCTACGAGTCGCAGGACCAGGCGTACAAGCACTACAAGGAGCAGTTCGGCGACTCCCCGCTGGCCAGCTCCCTCACGCCGGACCAGATGCAGGAGTCGTACCGCATCAAGCTGAAGGACCCGGAGAAGTACCAGGTCATCGCCACCGCCTTCAACGGCCGGGACGGCGTGCAGTCGGTGCAGGACCAGAAGGAGACCCTGGACAACCTCTTCAAGCTTCTGGAAGGCATGAACTGGGCCGCGCGCGCGGTGATGGCGCTGATGCTGGTCGTCGCCCTGATGCTGATCGTCAACACGGTGCGCGTCTCGGCGTTCAGCAGGCGGCGCGAGACGGGCATCATGCGCCTGGTCGGCGCTTCGGGCTTCTACATCCAGGCGCCGTTCATCATGGAGGCCGCGGTCGCCGGGCTCATCGGCGGCACTGTCGCATGCGCCTTCCTGCTGGTCGCCCGGTACTTCATCATCGACCACGGACTGGCCCTGGCCGATCAGCTCACGCTGATCAACTTCATCGGCTGGGACGCCGTTCTCACGAAGCTGCCGCTCATCCTCGCCACGAGCCTGCTGATGCCCGCGTTGGCCGCGTTCTTCGCGCTGCGCAAGTACTTGAAGGTGTGACGCATGCCAAGAGGGGCCGTGCGGTCAACCGACCGTACGGCCCCTCCCCTTGTCCTAGACTCACCGGCATGTCAGGTCGTGACCCGCTCTGTCAGCCCCGTCGCATCCGCCGCGGGGCCGCCCTGACCTTGGTGTTCGCGAGTGTCCTCGTCGCCGGTGCGGCCACGGGGGCGTTGCCGCAGGACGACCGGAACTCCGCGCCGGACAAGGTCCGTTCGGCCGACACCGCCGGGCCCCGCACGGACGTCGCGCGGGCGGCCGAGGAGGCCATGGCCGACGGCACGTCCCCGATGGAGGCCGCCAAGCGCGCCGTCAGCCGCAGCGGGGACCGCTGGGGCGCCGTCTACTCCCGGGGCGAGTTCGAGGAGTTCGAGGAGGCCCTCGAGGGTCAGTACACCGGCGTCGGCCTCTGGGCCCGCAGCGCACGGGACGGCCGCATCGAGGTGACGAAGGTGCGCGCCGGCTCGCCCGCGGCCACCGCCGGGATCCGCCCCGGGGACCTGCTGCGCAGCGTCGACGGCGAGAAGACCGACGGCCGGCCCGTCACCGAGGTCGTCTCCTTACTGCGCGGGGACGCCACCGACGCCCCCGCCGGCACCGCCGTCCGCCTCGGCCTGGAGCGGGGCTCGCACAGCTGGACGCGGACCCTGCGCAGGGCCCAGCTGTCCACCGACCCGGTCACCGTCCAAGAGCTCGCCGGCCGGGTCACCGTCATCAAGGTCGCCACCTTCACCAAGGGCTCCGGCCACCAGGTCCACGCCGCCGTCCGCCGGGCCCCGCGCGACGCCGGGATCGTGCTCGACCTGCGGGGCAACTCCGGCGGCCTGGTCACCGAGGCCGTGACCGCCGCCTCCGCCTTCCTCGACGGCGGCCTGGTCGCCACCTACGACGTCGACGGCGAGCAGCGCGCCCTGCACGCCGAGCCCGGCGGTGACACCACCAGGCCCCTGGTCACGCTCGTCGACGGCGGGACGATGAGCGCGGCCGAGCTGCTCACCGGTGCCGTGCAGGACCGGGGGCGGGCGCTCGTCGTCGGCTCCCGCACCTTCGGCAAGGGCTCGGTCCAGATGCCGAGCCGGCTGCCCGACGGCTCCGTGGCGGAGCTGACCGTCGGGCACTACCGCACCCCCTCCGGCCGCGGGGTCGACGGCCGGGGCATCACGCCCGACCTGGAAACCGACGAGGACGCCCTCCAGCGGGCCCAGGCCGTGCTGCGCGCCCTCACGAGCCCCTCGTAATCGACTTTCCGCAGGGCCCCTCCGTAGTGCGAAAATGGTCGGCACTATGGCTAAGGAAAAAGGGCGCAAGCTGATCGCGCAGAACAAGAAGGCGCGGCACGACTACCTCATCATCGACACCTACGAGGCCGGCCTGGTCCTCACCGGGACCGAGGTGAAGTCCCTGCGCCAGGGTCGGGCGTCGCTGGTCGACGGCTTCGTCCAGCTGGACGGGAACGAGGCGTGGCTGCACAACGTGCACGTGCCGGAGTACAGCCAGGGCACGTGGACCAACCACAGCGCCCGGCGCAAGCGGAAGCTGCTGCTGCACCGCGCCGAGATCGACAAGCTGGAGTCGAAGACGGGCGAGACGGGGCACACCATCGTCCCCCTGGCGCTCTACTTCAAGGACGGCCGGGCCAAGGTCGAGATCGCGCTGGCGAAGGGCAAGAAGGAGTACGACAAGCGCCAGGCGCTCCGCGAGAAGCAGGACCGGCGCGAGACCGACCGCGCGATCGCGGCGGTGAAGCGGAGGCAGCGCGGCGCGTAGGGAATACGCTGGCACCGACCCGCGTTGGTCACGTACGATGGTGACTGCACCCCACAGCGGGTGCGCGCCCCTCTCCAGAGGGATTGTCAACACAACATGGGGATGATCGGTTTCGACAGCGGCTGTCGAAGCAGGGGAAGCGTGTCGAGGAAGCGGCAATGATCTCGTAAACCATATGTCGCAAAAAATAATCGCCAATACCAAGCGCGATTCCCAGTCCTTCGCCCTCGCTGCCTGATAAGCAGTGAGTGAAGGACCCTAAATGGGTGTCAGCCCGGGAGTGTTCCCGGCCCGGATCCTGGCATAATCTAGGGAACTAAACCATCGAGCCCGGTCACGGGGCTCGATGGGAAACCAAACAGTGACTGGGCCCGTCGGCGACTTGTTCGCGTGATCGCCGGGGCCGAGAAAATCGCAGCGAACTGCACACGGAGAAGCCCTGATTCTGCACCGTTGGACGCGGGTTCGATTCCCGCCATCTCCACTCATCCCATGTGGGCCAAGGCCCCGTCGCTTTCGAGCGGCGGGGCCTTTGTCATGCGGGGCCCGTGGTGGCCCGTTCCGTCAGGTGCGGGGGCAGCAGCGTCGTCTGCGGTACGGGGGTGCCGTGCAGTTTCCGCATCAGCAGCTCGACCGCGCGGGTGCCCAGCTCGTCGGCCGGGAGGGACACGGACGTGACCGGGACGCCGGGCGTCGTCGCGAGGTCGTCGGGGCAGACGGCGATGACCGACAGGTCGCCGGGAATCCGTGGCCCGAGCCGCCGGAGAGCGTGGATCAGTGGTTCCAGGAGGGGTTCGTTGTGTATCACCACGGCAGTGAGGGCCGGGTGTTCGCGCAGCAGCCGCTCGGCGAGCCCCGGGGCCGTGGCGGGGTCGGGGTCGGCCGGGTGGACGGACGTGGCCAGGCCGCGGCGGGTGGCGGCGGTGGTGAAACCCCGCATGAGGTGGTGGGCGTAGGCCGTTCCGCGGAGGTAGACCTCCGGGGGTGAGCCGACCAGGGCGACCCTGCGGTGACCCCGTTCCGCCAGATGGTTCACACACGCCTCGCCCGCCGCCCTGAAGTCGAGGTCCACGCAGGTCAGACCGTACGGCTCCGCGGGAAGGCCGATCAGAACCGACGGGCGGTCCAGGGCGCGGAGCCGGGGCAGGCGGGGATCGTCGAGCTCGACGTCCGCCAGCAACAGCCCGGCCACCGCGTGCAAGCCCATGGCACGGCTCAGTCCCTCCTCGGCCTCCTCCTGGGTGAGCAGCAGGACGTCGTGGTCATGAGCGCGGGCCGTTGTCACCACCGACACGGCCAGCCGCATCACCACCGGGACCTGCACGCCGGGGCGCAGCGGCACGGCGAGGGCCAGCACGTTCGGCTCGCCGCCGGCCAGGCCCCGGGCGCCCGCGTGGGGGCGGTAGCCCAGCTCGCGGACGGCCGCCTGGACACGCCGCCGGGTCTCGTCGGAGATCGGACGCTTGCCGCTCAGCGCATAGGAGACGGTGCTGGGGGAGACCCCGGCCCGGCGCGCCACGTCCGTGATCTTGACCATCAGTCCAGCTCCAGCGTGAGGAGAGCCGTGCCGGGCGGGGCCTGGACCTCGCGTCCGCCCGCGGCCAGGCCCCAGGCGGCTGCCGGTTGGCCGCACGTGGCCCGCAGCCGGTTGCCCTCGCGCACGACCGTGAAGGTCACGTTCCCGACGGCCACCGTCACCTCGTCGCCGGGCCGCAGGCCGTACGCCCGCAGTGTCACCCCGTCGGCGTGGTCGTAGTCGGGCCGGTCGTCCCGCGCGCCGACCGGGATCACCGCGCCGGGCCGCACCAGCAGGGGCGCGCTCAGGAAGCCGTGGCGCTCGCGCACCCAGCGCGGGCCGGTCACCGTCCGGCCGGTGAGGAAGTGGGTCCAGGTGCCCTCGGGGACGTAGTACGTGACGTCGCCGTCGTCGCCGAACACCGGGGCGACCAGCAGGTCGGGGCCGAGCATGTACTGCCGTTCCAGGTGTGCGCATCCCGGATCGTCCGGGAACTCCAGGACCATGGCCCGCATCAGGGGCAGGCCCTCGGTGCGGGCCGCGCGGGCCGTCTCGTACAGGTAGGGCATGAGACGGAGTTTCAGCCGGGTGAAGTGGCGTGCCACCTCGACCGACTCCTCGTCGAAGTGCCAGGGCACCCGGTAGGAGCTGCTGCCGTGCAGGCGGCTGTGGGAGGAGAGCAGCCCGAAGGCCAGCCAGCGCTTGAACAGGGCCGGGGTGGGGGTGCCCTCGAAGCCGCCGATGTCATGGCTCCAGAAGCCGAAGCCCGACAGGCCGAGGGACAGACCGCCGCGCAGCGACTCCGCCATCGACTCGTACGTCGCCTCGCAGTCGCCGCCCCAGTGCACGGGGAACTGCTGGCTCCCCGTGGTCGCCGACCGGGCGAAGAGAACGGCCTCCTGCTCGCCGCGGTGCTTGCGCAGCACCTCGAAGACCGTGCGGTTGTACAGGTACGTGTAGTAGTTGTGCATCCGCTCCGGCTCCGAGCCGTCGGACCAGACCACGTCGAGGGGCACGCGTTCGCCGAAGTCGGTCTTGAAGCAGTCGACGCCCTGCGCGAGCAGTGCCTCCAGCTTGCCGGCGTACCAGTCACGGGCGGCCGGTGACGTGAAGTCGACCAGGGCCATGCCGGGCTGCCACATGTCCCACTGCCAGACATCGCCGTCCGGGCGCTTCAGCAGATGCCCGAGCGCCTTGCCCTCGGCGAACAGCGGGGAGCGCTGGGCGATGTACGGATTGATCCACACGGAGACGCGCAGGTCATGGGCCTTCAACCGGGCCAGCATGCCCTCGGGGTCGGGAAACACCCGTGGATCCCACCGGAAATCGCACCAGTTGAACTCCCGCATCCAGAAGCAGTCGAAGTGGAAGACGGACAGCGGCAGTTCACGCTCCTTCATGCCCTCGATGAAGGACGTCACCGTCTCTTCGTCGTAGGGGGTCGTGAAGGACGTCGACAGCCACAGGCCGAACGACCATGCGGGCGGCAGGGCCGGACGACCGGTCAGGGCCGTGTACTTGCGGAGGATCTCCTTCGGGGTGGGGCCGTGGATGACGTAGTACGTCAGCTCCTGTGTCTCCGCGCTGAACTGCACCCGGGAGACCACCTCCGAGGCGACCTCGAAGGACACCTTGCCCGGGTGGTCGACGAAGACGCCGTATCCCGCGTCCGTGAGGTAGAAGGGCACGTTCTTGTAGGCCTGTTCGCTGCACGTGCCGCCGTCCGCCTGCCAGACGTCGACGACCTGCCCGTTCTTCACCAGCGGGCCGAAGCGCTCACCGAGGCCGTAGACGGAGGTGCCGACCTTCAGGACCAGTTGCTCGCGCAGGTGGTGCGCGCCCGAGGCGTCCCGCATGATGCCCGCGTTCTTGTGGCCGCTGCTGGTCAGCGTGCGCCCGTGCGCGAGGAACTCGACGTGCCAGGGGCCGCCCCGGGCCAGCCGGACCGACAGGTCGCCGGAGGTCAGGGTCGCGTGCTCGTCGTCGTACGTGATCTCCGCGGTGGTGTCCGAACCTGTGAGCTCGAACTCCGGGCCGCGGGGCCGTCCGCCGGTGAAGTGCGTCAGCGTCAGGCCGATGACGTCCGGCATCGGGGTGTGCGCCCTGACCGTGAGGACCGGGCCGGTCATCAGGTCGCCGCGGGAGCGGACGGGCCGGGTCGGGGCGTGGATCTCCAGTGCGCCGTCCGACTCGGTGACGTCGAGGGCCTCGGCCGGATAGGCCGCGGTGATGCCCTCGCGCAGGAGCCAGTAGCCGTCGGTGAACTTCATGTGAGGGTTCCCTACTCTCCCGGCGCACGACGTCGAAGCGCTTCGACGATCGAACGTATGCGGGGTGCTTGAGGGCGTCAATGGGGCGCGAGACACTCGGTGAAGCGATTCGAAGCCCGGCGCATGGACAGGGCGAGGGCCAGAGCCGCCGCCGTCACCGGGACCGCGAAGCCCGCCGTCGGCGAGAGGCGCTCCACGGTCCAGCCGCCGATCGCGCTGCCGCAGGCGATGCCGCCGAGCAGACCGGTCACCGCGAGGGTCATGCCCTCGTTCAGCCGACCGTCGGGGGTGCGCTGCTGCACCAGCGTCATGGTGGTGACCATCGTCGGGGCCGTCGCCGTCCCGGCCGCCAGGAGCGTGGCCGCCAGGAGCAGCAGCGAACCCGTGAGGGTTGCGGCCGGCAGCGGCAGGGTCAGCAGCGCGGCCATCGCCGCCACGCACCGGGGCAGTGGGGCCTCGGCGGGTCCGATGGGCTTCACGGAGCCGTACAGCAGGCCCGCCACGCAGGAGCCCGCGGCCTGGAGGGCCAGGACGGCGCCGGCCGCCCACTGCCGCCCCTGTGCGTCGGCGAACGCCAGTGTGACGACCTCCGTCGCGCCAAGATGCCGCCCATCGCCAGGCAGACCGCGAGCAGCGGGGCGATGCCGGGGGCGCGGCATGCGTCCACCGTTGCCCGGGGACGATCAACCGGTCCAACACCTGTTCCGTGCGCGGTCACGCACCTGGTTTGTGGATCACTGGCCGGAAGGGCGAAACCCCATGGCCGGAAATGTTCGTTCCTTGTTCTTCATACAGAGATATGGATATTTCTAATGCTCCTCATGACGCGTGGAAAAGATGTTCATTCCGGAAAATCCTTCACTCGTTTGCCGCGCATCCGCCGAAGCGGGCCGACGGTTAGTGGGTACATGACCGAGGCGACCAGGAAAGACGGCTGGGCGGTAACGCTCGGCCCGTATACCTACATTCCAGCACCAGCGCACTCGTCGGCGACAGTCAACGGCACCCTCACCAGAGGCGGTTGTCCGGTTGCTTTGCAGGTGACCGAGCCGGTGCTGCGCGATTTCATCGATGCCATGAGCACGCTGGAAAAGGATCTCGCCCGGCGATGGATCAGTGCGACGGATTGGTCGGCTTTCGCGCTTTCGAAATAGTCGGGTCACGTTATGTACGACAAAGTTGAGGGCACTGGCCGGCATCGGGCTCCGGCCCGGGATTTCATCACCCCCCTGACCCCGCCGGACCCGACCTGGGACCCCGCCGAGGAACTGGCGTTCATCCTCGAGGAGGCCCTCGGGGAGCAGGCGGCGAGGATCCCCACTCCCCGTGACAAGGACCCGGACGAGGCCGCGGAGCCGGCGCCGGTCTCCGTCCCGGCCACCCACATGCGGCGGCTCCAGGACATCACCGAGGAGCTTCCGCCCGTGCGGGAGGTCCCCCGGCGTCACCGCAAGGTCCGGATCCGCAAGGCCTCGCGCGCACTGCGCACCACCAGCTTCCTCGTCGCCGCCCTGGCGGCCGTCATCGCCTCCGCGGTGAGCCTCCTGAGCGGCATCGTCGCCTACGACCCCCTGCGCCTGGTCGCGGTGTCCCCCGCGGCGCGGGGTCTGCGCACCTGGTGGCCCCTGCTGGTGTACGGGCCGTGGCTGGTGGGCTGCCTGTCCGTCCTGCGGGCCGCCCTGCACCAGCGCCGTGCCGTGCACTCGTGGTGTGTGGTGGTGGTCTTCTCGTGCATCGCCGTGCTGCTGTGCGTCGTCCAGGCACCGCGGACGATCCTCGGCATCGCGGCGGCGGCCCTGCCCGGCCTCGCCGCCCTCGCCTGCTTCCAGCAGGTGGTGCGCCAGATCACACTCACCCGCCCGCCGATGCGTTCGGTTCCACGTCACCGGGTGGGACAGGCTCCGGCACCGGCCGGCGCGGAGGGTTACAAGGGTGCGGAGGATTACAAGGGCGCGGAGGGTTACAAGGGTGCGGAAGGTTACAACGGTGCGGAAGGTCAGCCGGGCGGGTTGTAGAGCTCTCTGAAAACCATCCGCCCATGAGACCTGAAGCAGCCGGCCCCTGGCCCCGGGCGCCCTTAGGGGTCCTTTCACTATGCCCGTCCGGGTCGCACGGCCTGGCACCGCACCTCGCCGCGTTGCCGAAACGCCCAGGTAGCTCCGCTACATGGGCGCTCCGGCGCCTTGCGATGCACGGCACCAGACCACGCGACCTGATCGGACGCTCATAGTGAAAGGACCCCTTAGCCGGTGGCTCCTGAGCCCGGGTCTCTTGATGGCAGGGCCTCCCGAGCGTGGACCCTGTGAGCCCGGGCCCCGGGCACGGCCTGACCGGAGCCGCCGGTGAACTGCTCGCGGGCCGGCTGGACGCGTCGTTCGGACGTTTCGCCGGGCTGGACCCGGCGCTGCGGGCGGGGCTCGACCACCTGCCCGTGCGGTACGAGCCGATGGCGGTCGTGCTGCCCGAGGACCACCGGCTGGCCGCTCTGGAGGCGGTGCCGCTCGCCGGGCTGGCCGGCGAGACCGTCTACGCGGGCGCCGGCAATCCGCGCACGCCGGAGTGGACCGGCCTCGCCCGGCTGCTGTTCGAGGGCCGGGGCATCGAGATCGCGCCACCCGCGCCGCTGGCCGTCGGGGAGGAGGAGTTCCAGCGGATCATGGCCAGAACGCGCCATCCGATTCTGGCCGTCGTGGGCTTCCCGGCACTGCCGTCGACGGTGGTGCGGCCCCTGATCGACCCCGTTCCGCTGTCCCCGCTGTCCCTGGTGTGGCGCAAGGGGCTGACCCACCCCGCGTTCGACGCGCTGCGGCGGGCGGCGGCCCGGCTCGCCGCCGAGGAGGGATGGCTGCGGCGGCCCACCGGGGGATGGATTCCGGCCGGTGACGATGTCCTCATGACGTCTCACGGCTGACACGATTCGATACCCGCGCTCACACACAACCTCCCCGTGCGCTACATTCAACGCCTGAGCACGGTGTGGTAGTAGGGGGCGCTCGGACGGGTGGGGGCCCGTTCCGACGACGGGTGTTCAGGTCGTACGCGCACCCGAACCATCCCGTGGGGGGAAGTGCGTGCGTGTGAGAAGTTGGCGAGAAGACGCCCAACCAGAGTGGCCCGAGGTCGCGTCGGCGACCGGGAAACTCCCTGCGGACGGCAGCGTCCGGGACCGGAAGGCCACCCAGGTGCGCGACGGTGACGACCGGGCGAGCGGCTACCGGCTGCCCGCCGGTACGGAGACACTGCGCGGCATCCCCCGGCAGAGCGAGGGCGAGGCCGACTCGTTCCGTTCGTCCGACTCGGTCACCGAGTCCTGGACCACGGTCCGCGACCCCTGGCAGGAGGACGCCCACTCGGTCGGGAGCACCCACGACCCGGCAGGGACCCCCGGCTCCACCGGGCACACCCACGACCCGCACGAGGTCACCATCCAGCTCGACGCCGTACAACTCGGGGACGGGCTCGTGCGGCGGGTCGAGGAAGGCATCGGCGCGGGCCCGGCCCCCGCCGACCGGCCGGTCTTCGTCGACGAGTCGGGCCGCCGCAGCCGCCGCTTCCGCCGCATCGGCATAGTCATCGCCCTGGTCTGCGGGGTCTACGCCGTCGTCATCGTCGCCACGCTGCTGTCGGGCAACTCCAACGCGCCCTGGCTGCCCGTACCGGGCCAGAAGCAGGATCCGTCGGCCGGGCAGGTCGACACCCCGCCGCTGCCCAAGCAGTCGGACCCGGCCGCCGGCACCAGCACCGGCACCGGCGTCACCGCCCCGGGCAGCGCGCCGACGGCCGACGAGGCCACGTCACCCTCGCCCGATGCCGGCGCCGTCGAACCCGCCGCCACCGCCGAACCCGGCCGCCGCGGCGCGACGGCACGCCCCTCGCCGACCGCGGCTCGGACCACACCGGACCCGGGCACCGGCGTGACCGACCCGGCCCCGACCAAGCCCGCCGACCCGCCGACCACCCCGGTCCCCGACCCGACGCCGACGGTCGAGCCCACGCCCGAGCCGACCGAAACCTTGGGCGCCGACGACAGCGACGGCACCGGCACGGTCGCCGAAGGCCCGCTCGAGACGCCGAACGCCGAACCGACGCCCGCCGTCTAGTGCCGGCGGCCGGAACGGCTTGCCGGACATCTCCCGGCGTCCGGTGCGGTGCGCACGGCGGAGCATCGCCCGCCCACGGGACGCACCCGGATGCGACGACGCGGCGAGGCGCCCTGCCGAGCATCGCGAGCCGGTGATCCTTCCCCGCCATCAGCGCTGGTCCCGGCCGCGCGAGCGGTGCCTGCCAGGTCGCCCCCGGAGGGAGGCCGGGGGATGGCGCTCCGGCGCCCCTCACTCGCCGACCCCGGGCTCCCGGCTCCGCTGGGGACTGAGGGACCCACCGACGGTGCCGCGGAGCCCGCCGACACGCCCCCCGCGCCCCACCGTCCTCGCAGCACCGTCGTCCGGCATCACCCACCGTGCCCGCAGCACCGTAATCCCCGACCATCACCCACCCGTCCCCGTCCCCGCGGCACTGAGATCCCCGAATCACCCCGCGTCCCCGTGCCACTCACCGTCCCCGTACCACTCACCGTCCCCGTACCACTCACCCTTCCCGCAGCACCCCATCCCGCACCACCCGGAGTACCACCACCCATGGCATCCCGTACCCGCCGTTCCGGGCCGTCGCCCCGAGCCCGCGGCGGCTCCAGGCGCCGCCTGCCGCTGCGCCTGCTCCTGCCCCTGCTCGTCCTCGTCGCGCTGATGGCGATGCTCATGCTGCGCGGCTACGTGCACAGCGAGATCCTCGCCGACCACCGGGTCCGGCCGCCCGCCGCCACCGACCAGGTGCCGGAGAAGATCAGGAGAGGCGGGCCCGTCATCGACACCCGCAGCGGCCGCACCGAGAGCCTGCGTGTGCCCGACCGCCGCCTGGTGCTCACCTTCGACGACGGCCCCGACCCGGTCTGGACGCCGAAAATCCTGGACGTTCTGAAGAAGCACGACGCACACGCGGTCTTCTTCGTCACCGGCACCATGGCCTCGCGCTACCCCGACCTGGTCCAGCGCATGGTCGACGAAGGCCACGAGGTCGGCCTGCACACCTTCAACCACCCCGACCTGTCCTACCAGTCCAAGAAGCGCATCGACTGGGAACTGTCCCAGAACCAGCTCGCCCTCTCGGGCGCGGCGGGCATCCGTACCTCCCTCTTCCGGCCGCCGTACTCCTCCTTCGCAGCCGCCATGGACAACAGGTCCTGGCCGGTGACCGAGTACATCGGCCGCCGCGGCTACATCACCGTCGTCAACAACACCGACAGCGAGGACTGGCGCAAGCCCGGTGTCGCCGAGATCGTCCGACGCGCCACGCCCAAGGGCGGCGAAGGCGCGATCGTCCTGATGCACGACTCCGGCGGCGACCGCCACCAGACCGTCGAGGCACTGAGCCGCATGCTGCCCGACCTGCGCGAGAAGGGCTACGCGTTCAGCAACCTCACCGAGGCCCTCGACGCCCCGAGCGCGCACTCCCGCGTCACCGGCCTCGACCGGTGGAAGGGCACGGCGTGGATCTTCCTGGTCCAGGCCTCGGAGCACCTCACCGACGGGCTGGTCGTCGGACTCGCGATCGTCGGCACCCTCGTCATCGGCCGTTTCGTGCTGATGCTGCTGCTCTCCGGGGTGCACGCACGCCGGGTGCGCCGCCGCGGCTTCCGCTGGGGAGCGCCGATCACCGAACCGGTGTCGGTTCTGGTCCCGGCGTACAACGAGGCCAAGTGCATCGAGAACACGGTCCGTTCCCTCGCCGAGAGTGACCATCCCCTCGAGGTCCTCGTCATCGACGACGGCTCCTCCGACGGCACGTCACGGATCGTCGAGGCCATGGGCCTGCCGAACGTCCGGGTCGTCCGCCAGCTCAACGCGGGCAAGCCGGCCGCGCTCAACCGCGGTGTGGCCAACGCCCGCCACGACCTGATCGTGATGATGGACGGCGACACGGTCTTCGAACCGTCCACGGTGCGTGAACTGGTGCAGCCCTTCGGCGACCCGCGCGTGGGCGCGGTGGCGGGCAACGCCAAGGTCGGCAACAAGGACAGCCTCATCGGCGCCTGGCAGCACATCGAATACGTGATGGGCTTCAACCTCGACCGCCGGATGTACGACGTGCTGCGCTGCATGCCGACGATCCCCGGAGCGGTCGGAGCCTTCCGCCGCAGCGCGCTGGAACGGGTCGGCGGCATGAGCGACGACACCCTCGCCGAGGACACCGACATCACCATGGCCCTGCACCGCGACGGCTGGCGCGTGGTCTACGCGGAGAACGCCCGTGCCTGGACCGAGGCGCCGGAGACGGTCCAGCAGCTGTGGTCCCAGCGCTACCGCTGGTCGTACGGCACCATGCAGGCCATCTGGAAACACCGCCGGGCCCTGGTGGACAAGGGCCCCTCGGGCCGCTTCGGCCGCGTCGGCCTGCCGATGGTGTCCCTCTTCATGGTCGTGGCGCCCCTGCTGGCCCCGCTGATCGACGTGTTCCTCGTCTACGGCCTCGTGTTCGGCCCCACCCAGAAGACGATCATGGCGTGGCTCGGCGTCCTGGCCATCCAGGCGGTCTGCGCGGCCTACGCCTTCCGGCTCGACCGCGAGCGCATGACGCATCTCATCTCGCTGCCCCTGCAGCAGATCCTGTACCGCCAGCTCATGTACGTCGTACTGCTCCAGTCCTGGATCACCGCCCTGACCGGCGGCCGGTTGCGCTGGCAGAAGCTGCGGCGCACCGGTGTGGTCGACGCGCCCGGCGGCGGGCCCGTGCCGCGCCAGCGGTCCCAGAACAGCTCCGAGCGGAGGCCGGTGGCATGACCCACGGAAACCCGATCCCCACGTCCTCGGCGGCGTCCGGCATGCCGGGGGCGCCCTACGGCATGCCGCAGCAGCGCACGACCGGCCCCGCACCGGAGGGCGGCACCGACGCGGCGACCACCCCCACTGCGACCGCTCCCACCCCGCCGGCGCGCCAGGGCGGCGGCCGTGACCGTTACCTCGACCTGCTGCGCTCGATCGCCCTGGTCCGTGTCGTCGTGTACCACCTGTTCGGCTGGGCGTGGCTGACGGTGCTGTTCCCGTCGATGGGCGTGATGTTCGCGCTGGCGGGCTCCCTGATGGCGCGCTCGCTGAACCGCCCGGCGCTCGGTGTGGTCCGGGGCCGGATCCGCCGGCTCCTGCCCCCGCTCTGGGTGTTCAGCGTGGTGGTGCTGACGATGCTGTTCGCGGCCGGCTGGAACCCGCTGAAGGACCCGGACCACGGCGGTGCCTGGGCCCTCGTCGATCTGGCCAACTACTTCTTCCCCGTGGGCGCCCCGCCCTTCCCCTGGCACCTCGGCGCCAAGTCCGGCCTGCTGGAGGACACCTGGGCGGTGCAGGCGGCCGGTCCGCTGTGGTACCTGCGGGCCTACCTCTGGTTCGTCATCGCCTCCCCGCTGCTGTTGTGGGCGTTCCGCCGGGCACCGTGGCCGACGCTGCTGGCGCCGCTGGGCCTCACGGCGGTCGTCGGCACGGGTCTGGTGAAGATCCCCGGCGAGACGGGCAACGCGGTGACCGACTTCGCGGTCTACGGCGGCTGCTGGATCCTGGGCTTCGCCCACCACGAGGGCCTGCTCAAGCGGATCCCCCGCTACCTGTCGATCTCCTGCGCGGCCCTGCTCATGGCGTTCGGCCTGTGGTGGGCCTCGGGTCACCTGGGCCCCGACGGCTGGGACCTCAACGACATCCCCCTGGCCCAGGCGGCCTGGTCCTTCGGCTTCGTGGTCGTCCTTCTCGAGTACTCCCCGTCCTGGCGCGAACTCCCGGGCCGCCTGGCCAGGTGGGACAAGCTCGTGACCCTCTCCAACAACCGCGCGGTCACGATCTACCTCTGGCACAACTGCCTCATCATGGCCACGATCCCGATCCTCGACCTGCTCTACGAACTGCCGTTCCTCCAGAGCGACAGCGGGGTGTCCGCCCTGGACGCCACGTACACGATCTGGATGTTCGTCCTGGTCTGGCCCCTGATCGGCGCGGCGATCCTCGCGTTCGGCTGGATCGAGGACGTCGCGGCGAAGCGGAAACCCCGGTTGTGGCCGAACGGTGCGCCTCGGGTGAGGGCTCGCGGCAGCCGGAGACGCTCGACACCCGGAGGCTAAGCTGACCCGGCACGGCCAGCACCTTGCGCGCCCGCCGCTCCCGGACCGACCAGGGGCGTGTCCTCGTTCCCCCGCACCATGCCGAACAGGATCACCGGCAGCATCAGCCCGGTCAGCCCGCCGGTCCCCCTTCCCAGGTGGGGTCCGCAAGAGAGTAACGGGACCCCGTACCCCCAGGGCTCGCCGGTGTGGAAAACTGCCCGAGTTGCGCATGTGAATAACTGCGCCCAGTGGGTGGCCGGGGGAGCGGTGGGATGAGTAAGCGGCAGATGCGGCAGATGCGGCAGATGCTGCGGCTGATGGCGAGCGGGGAACCGGTCGAACTCACCAGCCCGATGGCGTCCGTGAAGAAGCTCGCCCGGCTGGCCTGCGTGGCCCAGCAGTTCGGTTACGAGTACGCCGACGTCCGCCAGAGCAGCGGCCGCAACGGCGCGCTCACCATGGTGCTCATGCCCGACCCCGGCCCGCAGGCAAGGGCCAGGGCCGGGCAGAACTGGGCGCAGTACCCCAACGCGGCGGACGGTGTCTCCCTGCCGCCGCTCGTGCCCGACGCCTTCGAACTGCTCAAGACCCGCATCAACTTCGACCTCACCGGCAAGCACGCCGAGAAACGCATGGCGTACGGGGCCCTGGGCGTCACCCTCGGCTGCGTGATCCTCGGCTTCCGTTTCGGGGGTGAGTCCGCCGACTTCATCGCGGCCGGTGCGGTGTGGCTGGTGTTCATGGCGATCTTCGGCATCGGTCTCGGGGTCACGCGCAAGCGCAACGCCAAGTTCGCGGCCCGGCTGCGGGCGGCCGGCTTCGTGCCGGTGAACGACGAGAACGGGCGGCTGCGATACCTGCCGCCCGGGGCGCAGCCGCCGGGGCAGGGCAATCCGTTCGGGGGCGGGCCGTATGCGCCGCAGGCCCCCGGCCCGTATGCGCCGCAGGCCCCCGGCCCGTATGCCCAGCCGACTCCCGGACCGTACGACGGCCGGCAGCCCGCCCCCGGTCCCTACGGTGGTCCGCCCGCGCCGGGCACGTACCCGGGCCCGGCCGCCCCCGGTCCCTACGGTGGTCCGCCCGCGCCGGGCACGTACCCGGGCCCGGCCGCCCCCGGTCCCTACGGTGGTCCGCCCGTGCCCGGCCCGTACCCGGCGCAGCCCTCACCGGCCGCGCACCAGAGCCATCCCGCGCCCGGCTCCTCCGGGGCGCAGCCTCCCGGCCCTTACAACCAGCCGTACGACCAGCCCCACCCCCAGCGCCCCCAGCACCCGCACGGGCAGCCCCCGCAGCACTGACACGGAAAGCTCCCGTAACCTCTCATCCCGTCCGAGCCCGGGGTGAGAGCAAAGTTCCCTCGCGGTCACCCGGTGCCACAGGCAGGAAACGCGTCCTCCCTACCTTCGGGGTCAGTCGCACGAAGTACGACCGAGCCCCGGAGCACAGTGGAGGCGTCATGACAGGCCCTGGCACGGCACCCGTACCCCCGAGCAAGGGCGGACGCTGGATCCGGCACTGGGATCCCGAGAACGAGACATTCTGGAAGGAGACCGGGGAGAAGGTCGCCCGACGGAACCTCTTCTTCTCCGTACTGTCCGAGCACATCGGCTTCTCGATCTGGACCCTGTGGTCCGTGCTGGTGCTGTTCATGGGCCCGGAGTACGGGCTGAGCCCGGCCGACAAGTTCATGCTGACCTCGATGGTCACGCTGGTCGGCGCCGTCGTCCGCGTCCCCTACACCTTCGCCGTGGCGATCTTCGGCGGACGGAACTGGACGATCATCTCCGCGAGCCTCCTGCTGGTCCCGACCGTCGCCGCGTTCGCCGTGATGGAGCCGGGGACCTCCTTCTCCACGTTCCTGCTCGTCGGCCTGCTGGCCGGCATCGGCGGCGGCAACTTCGCCTCCTCCATGACCAACATCAACGCCTTCTTCCCGCTGCGGAAGAAGGGCTGGGCCCTCGGCTTGAACGCGGGCGGCGGCAACATCGGCGTACCGGTGATCCAGCTCGCCGCGCTCGCGATCATCGGCGCCGGCGGCGGCCCGCGCGTGCTGCTCGGGATCTACATCCCGCTGATCGTCGTCGCCGCCGTCCTGGCCGCGCTCTTCATGGACAACATCGAGAACGTGAAGAACGACACCGGCGCCGCCAAGGACGCCGCGCGGGACCCGCACACCTGGATCATGTCGTTCCTCTACATCGGCACCTTCGGGTCGTTCATCGGATACAGCTTCGCCTTCGGGCAGGTCCTGACGAACCAGTTCGGACGCACCCCGCTGGAGGCCGCGTACGTCACCTTCATCGGTCCGCTCCTCGGCTCGCTGATCCGTCCCCTGGGCGGCTGGATGGCCGACAAGTACGGCGGTGCGAAGATCACGCTGTGGAACTACGTCAGCATGGGCGCGGCGACCGCCGTCCTCATCTCCGCCAGCATGGAGAAGTCGCTGGCACTGTTCACCGTCGCGTTCGTGGTGCTGTTCGTGCTCACCGGCATCGGCAACGGCTCGACGTTCAAGATGATCCCGGGCATCTTCCAGAACAAGGCCCTCGCCAAGGGGCTGAAGGGTGAAGCGGCCGCTGCTTACGGGCGTCGCCTCTCCGGCGCCTCCATGGGACTCATCGGCGCGGTGGGCGCGCTCGGCGGCGTCGGCATCAACCTGGCCTTCCGCCAGTCCTTCCTCTCCTACGGCTCCGGCACCGGCGCCTTCGTCGCCTTCCTCGCCTTCTACGCGGTCTGCTTCCTGGTCACCTGGGCCGTATACCTTCGCCGCACGGCACCCCGGGTACCCGCCACGACGGCGACCTCGGAGGCGGAGCCGCAGCTCAGCTACGCCAGGGTGTGACGTAACACCGTCGTCATCAAGCCGATCCGGGCCTGTCACGAGCCGTTGACAGGCTCGATCGGCATGTAGGTACGCCGTACCCATAAGTACGACGACTCGAGTGCGGGACGAGAGCCATGTACGAGGAAGAACAGCGACCGGACCACGGTCCCCTGGCGGGTTTCACCGTGGGTGTGACGGCCGCGCGCCGGGCCGATGAGCTCGGGGCGCTGCTGCAGCGACGCGGTGCCGCCGTCCTGCACGCCCCTGCCCTGCGCATCGTGCCGCTCGCCGACGACAGCGAACTGCTGGCCGCGACGAAGGAGATCGTCGAGCGGCTGCCGGACATCGTCGTGGCGACGACCGCGATCGGCTTCCGGGGCTGGGTCGAGGCCGCCGACGGCTGGGGGCTGGGGGAGGAGCTGCTGGCGCGGCTGGGCGGCGTACGGATCCTGGCGCGCGGGCCGAAGGTCAAAGGCGCGGTCCGGGCCGCCGGCCTGACGGAGGAGTGGTCGCCGTCGTCGGAGTCCATGGCGGAGGTGCTGGACCGGCTGCTGGAGGAGGGCGTCGACGGCCTGCGCATCGCGATCCAGCTGCACGGTGAGCCGCTGCCCGGCTTCGTGGAGGCGCTGCGGGCGGGCGGGGCCGAGGTGGTCGGGGTGCCCGTGTACCGCTGGATGCCGCCGGAGGACATCACACCGGTCGACCGCCTGCTGGACGCGACGGTCGCCCGGGCCGTGGACGCGGTGACCTTCACCAGTGCCCCGGCCGCGGCCTCCCTCCTGTCCCGGGCGGAGGAACGCGGACTGCTCGACGAGGTGCTGACGGCGCTCGGCCACGACGTGCTGTCGGCCTGCGTCGGCCCGGTCACTGCCTTGCCCCTGCAGTCCCGCGGCATCGACACGGTCCAGCCCGAACGCTTCCGCCTCGGCCCCCTGGTCCAGCTCCTGTGCCAGGAACTGCCCGCGCGGGCACGCTCCTTCCCGGTCGCCGGGCACCGCGTGGAGATCCGCGGCCACGCCGTCCTGGTCGACGGCGACCTCAAACCGGTCCCGCCCGCCGGCATGTCCCTCCTGCGCGCCCTCTCCCGCCGTCCCGGCTGGGTCGTCGCGCGCGCCGACCTCCTGCGCGCCCTGCCCGGCTCCGGCCGCGACGAACACGCGGTGGAGACGGCCATGGCCCGCCTCCGCACGGCCCTCGGCGCCCCGAAGCTGATCCAGACGGTGGTCAAACGCGGCTACCGCCTGGCCCTGGACCCCAGCGCCGAAACGAAGTACGCGGACGCGTGAGTCCGCCCGGAGGTTGATCCAGAACACGCCGGATGTGGCCCTGCTGGGCGCGTGGGCCGGGCCTTGGGGAGCTGGGCCGGGTGCCCCCGTGGGTGGGTCGACTCGGGGAGTCTGCCGGGGTGGTGTTCGGGGACGTGGTGTCCGGTGGGTGCCTGCCGGGGTGTGGCGCCGGTGGTGGGGTGGGGCGGCTTGGGGGAGTCGGGCCTGGGGTGGTGCCGGTGGGTGGGTCGACTCGGGGAGTCTGCCGGGGTGGTGTTCGGGGACGTGGTGTCCGGTGGGTGCCTGCCGGGGTGTGGCGCCGGTGGTGGGTGTGGGGCGGCTTGGGGGAGTCGGGCCTGGGGTGGTGCCGTGGGTGGGTCGACTCGGGGAGCCTCACCGGGCGGCGGGGAGGCGGAGTCCGGCCAGTGCCCGCCGGGGCGTGGCATGGTGCGCGCGGGGTGGCCCGGGGACGGCCGTCCCGGGGACGGTTCGGCTTCGGAAGGTGGGGTCCGGCGGGTGTCCCCACGGCCGGTGCGTGTGCTCGCGGTGCGGGCGGGCGCAAGAAGCTGCTGGTGCTGAGCCTGCTGCTGATGGGCGGTCCGGTCGCGTCCGGCCACCGGGCCGGTCGGCCGGCCGGTCCGGGCGTGGCCTGAACGAGGGCGCCGCCGGGCGGTCGCCGGGGCGAGGTGTGCGTGAGGGGTTTTCGGCGTCGGCGCGGGCAGGCACTGTAAGAGGGAACGGTTTCCCGGTCCTCTCACCGGCGTCTCACCGAAGCCCTCGCGACCGGGGTGAACCCCTAGGCGGTGACAGGCACATGGCACTGGGTACGGCCACGGCCCCGTACGAGCTGCGCTTCGACGCCGGGCGGATCTGCCTGGACCTGCTCTCCACCACGCACCCGGAGGAGCGGCTCGGCTCCGTCGACGTGCTGCGCGCCTGGATCACCGGCTCCGGACTCGTCCCCGCGGACACCGCCCTGGCCCACGCCGACACCGGCTGGCTGCTCGCCTTCCGTGAACTGCGGGGTCAGATCGACCGGTTGGTGCGCTGCCGGCCGAGACCCGGAGTCGCCACGTACGACCTGGCCCTCGCCCGCGTCAACGACCTGGCCCG
This sequence comes from Streptomyces sp. NPDC096046, assembly GCF_040303285.1. Classification (NCBI taxonomy): domain Bacteria; kingdom Bacillati; phylum Actinomycetota; class Actinomycetes; order Kitasatosporales; family Streptomycetaceae; genus Streptomyces; species Streptomyces sp. NPDC096046. Next base: position 88,132 of record NZ_JBEOSZ010000029.1, read on the forward strand.
CACCGCGCCCCCGGCCCCGCGCGCGGTCCGCGGTGAAGACGGCCAGTTGCTGCGGCGGTTGGACGCTCCGCCCGGCTGCGCCGCCCTGCTCGCGGTCGTCGCCCGGGACGCCGTGGACCTGCTGACCGACCCCGCCGCCCGCGCGGCCCTGCGCCAGTGCGAAGGGGACAACTGCCCCATCGTGTACCTCGACACCTCCCGGGGACGGAGGCGGCGTTGGTGCTCCAGTGAGGTCTGCGGGAACCGCGAACGAGTCGCCCGGCATCGTCGGCGCGCGGCACTCGCCCGCGCGTGAAACGGAATTGAGTGGTCCGTGCACTCAATTTCCCTGTCCTAAATGCGACTTCTGCGGGGGTGGCGGCAAAGTGATTTCGATTACACGTCGTTTACCTACGCCACCGTAGGGAAGGCCTGGCTTGATCTTGCCGATGTGGCGGAAATGTAAAGAACGCGGGGTGGGAATGTGCACCCATGTCCCCCCTCGTCACGTCACTCCGAAGAAATCTGTCGGGTCTCCTTGAACGCCCAACCGCTCCCGTCCGTACGGCTTGTGGAGCGACCGACTGGGGGAACCCCCGGACACCGGAGGTGGGCGTGCGCAAGGATTCCGTCGTGGCCAATGAACGTGCACCGAGGGCCCGACATCGCATGTCCCAGCCCTCGGAACCCGACGAGGAGCTGATGCGTGCGCTCTATCGCGAACACGCCGGACCCCTTCTGGCATATGTCCTGCGCCTGGTCGCCGGAGACCGGCAGCGCGCCGAGGACGTCGTCCAGGAGACGCTCATCCGTGCCTGGAAGAACGCCGGTCAGCTCAATCGGGCGACCGGATCGGTACGCCCCTGGCTGGTGACGGTCGCCCGGCGCATCGTCATCGACGGCCACCGCAGCCGGCAGGCCCGGCCGCAGGAGGTCGACCCGTCGCCGCTGGAGGTCATCCCCGCGGAGGACGAGATCGACAAGGCGCTGTGGCTGATGACTCTCTCGGACGCACTCGACGACCTGACCCCCGCCCACCGGGAGGTGCTCGTCGAGACGTACTTCAAGGGGCGTACCGTCAATGAGGCGGCCGAGACTCTGGGCATACCCAGCGGAACCGTCCGCTCCAGGGTGTTCTACGCCCTGCGTTCCATGAAGCTGGCACTGGAGGAGCGGGGGGTGACGGCGTGATGAGTGTTTACGGGGGTAACCAGGGATTCGGCACGGGAGGCATGGGTATGTCTGGACCCATGCAGGAATCTCCGGTGCCGAACGAGCACGAGACCGTCGGCGCCTACGCCCTCGGCATCCTCGACGACGCCGAGGCGACCGCTTTCGAAGCCCACCTCGCCACCTGCGAATGGTGCGCCCAGCAGCTCGACGAACTGGCCGGCATGGAGCCGATGCTCGCCGCCCTCGCCGATCTGCCCGGCTCCGGCAGCACCCCGGCGATCGGCGAGTCGCTGTCCGCGAAGCCCCGCCCGCGCCTGGTGGAGAAGCTGGTCGACGAGGTGGCCGACCGCCGCGCCCAGAAGCGCCGCCGCAGCTTCTACATGGTGGCCGCGGCCGGCGCGCTGATCATCGGCGGGCCCTTCGTCGCGGTGGCGACCAACGGCGGCGACGGCGGCAGCGGCGGTGCGGAGAACCGTCCGCTCGCGGCGAGCCCCGCCAAGGCCGCCTTCGAGGACATCTCCGACAAGATCACCGCCACCGATCCGAACACCAAGGTCTCCGCCACCGTCGCCCTTCAGAAGAAGGACTGGGGCACGGGCGTGGTCACCGAGCTCAAGAACGTCAAGGGCCCGCTCAAGTGCGCCCTCGTCGCGGTCGGCAAGAACGGCGAGCGCGAGACCCTGGCCTCCTGGTCCGTCCCGGAGTGGGGCTACGGCCTCCCGGACGCCAAGTCCGACAAGGCCAAGGAACCGCTGTACGTCCAGGGCGGAGCCGCCTTCGACCCGAACGAGATCGACCATTTCGAGGTCGTGACCTTCGACGGCAAGCGGCTGGTCGAGGTCGACGCGTAGGCCCGTTCGGTGGCCCGGCGGGCGCCATCGGGGCGACAGGTCCCGCGCCCGCCCGCCAGCCCGTAGCCTCCAGGGCTCCCCTTCGCGTACGGTTGACGGCTGCCCAGCACGTCAGAAGGGGGCCCGGTGGCCGTTCAGGCTCACAGACAAGACGCGGTCGGTTCGGTGCGCGATTCGGTTCGTGACCGGGAGATCCGCGTCGAACAGGAACACCTGGACCGGGTCTACCGGCGCCTCGAGGAGAAGATCCACGAGGCGGAGTTCCTCATGCAGGACGCGGCCCGGCGCGGCCAGGTCGGCACCCCCGGCGCACTGGCCGAGCGGGACGCCCAGGTCTTCCGCGCGGGCATCCACCTCAGCCGGCTGAACAACGAGTTCGAGGACTTCCTCTTCGGCCGTATCGACCTGCTGACCGGCAAGGACGGCAAGAAGGGCCCCGACGGGGCGTACACCGCGATCGAGCCGGCGGAGGGGGCCGTACGCCCCGACAACACCGCCGACATCGCCGAGACCCTGCACATCGGCCGCATCGGCGTCCTCGACGCGGACTACGCCCCGCTGGTCATCGACTGGCGCGCCCCGGCCGCCGCGCCCTTCTACCGCTCCACCCCGGTCGACCCCGGCCGTGTCGTCCGCCGCCGCGTCATCCGCTCCAAGGGCCGCCAGGTCCTCGGTGTCGAGGACGACCTGATGCGCCCCGAGCTGACGGCGTACCTCGACGGCGACGAGCTGCCCGTCATCGGCGACGGCGCCCTGATGGCCGCGCTCGGCCAGGCGCGCAGCCACACCATGCGCGACATCGTCGCCTCCATCCAGGCCGAGCAGGACCTGGTCATCCGCGCGCCCGCCGCCTCCGTGACGTACGTCGAGGGCGGCCCCGGCACCGGCAAGACCGCCGTGGCCCTGCACCGCGCCGCCTACCTCCTCTACCAGGACCGGCGCCGTTACGCGGGGGGCATCCTGATCGTCTCGCCGACCCCGCTGCTCGTCGCCTACACCGAGGGCGTGCTGCCCTCCCTCGGCGAGGAGGGCCAGGTCGCCATCCGCGCCATCGGCTCCCTGGTCGAGGGCAGCGAGGCCACGCTCTACGACTCCCCCTCCGTGGCCCGGGCCAAGGGCTCCTCCCGCATGCTCAAGGTGCTGCGGAAGGCCGCGCGCGGCGCCCTGGAGGGGAACGATCCGCCCGCCCGGCTGCGCGTGGTCGCCTTCGGCCGCCGTCTGGAACTGGAAGCCCGGGAGCTGGACGGCATCCGCCACGCCGCCCTCGGCGGGACCGCCCCCGTGAACCTGCTGCGCCCCCGCGCCCGCAAGCTCCTCCTGGACGCCCTGTGGGAGCGGTCCGGCGCGGCCGGCCGGCACAGCGACCCGGAGCTCGCGGCCGAGCTGCGTTCCTCCTTCGACGAGGACATCACCTCCGAGGACGCCTTCATCGCGTTCCTCGACGCCTGGTGGCCGGAGCTGACCCCGGCGGCCGTCCTGGACGCCATGGCCGACGAACGCCGCCTCGGCCGCTGGGCCCGGCGGATCCTCAACTCCGGCGAGGTTCGCAAGGTCGCCCGCTCCCTCAGGCGCGAGGGCCGCTCGGTGCACGACATCGCCCTGCTCGACGAGCTCCAGGCGGTCCTCGGGGCCCCGGCCCGCCCCCGCAGGAAGCGTGAACTCGACCCGCTCGACCAGCTCACCGGCCTGGAGGAGCTGATGCCGGTGCGCGAGGAGTCGCAGCGCGAGCGCGCCGAACGCCTCGCCCAGGAGCGTGTCGAGTACGCCCACGTCATCGTCGACGAGGCCCAGGACCTCACCCCGATGCAGTGGCGCATGGTCGGCCGCCGCGGCCGGCACGCCACCTGGACGGTCGTGGGCGACCCGGCCCAGTCCTCCTGGTCCGACCCGGACGAGGCGGCCCAGGCCCGCGACGAGGCACTCGGCACCCGTCCCCGCCGCCGCTTCGAGCTCACGGTGAACTACCGCAACCCGGCCGAGATCGCCGACCTGGCCGCGAAGGTCCTCGCCCTCGCCATGCCCGGCTCCGTGTCACCGAAGGCGGTCCGCTCCACCGGCGTCGAACCCCGCTTCACCGTCGTGGAGGACGCGCTGGGCGCGACCGTCCGCGACGAGGCGGCCCGGCTGCTGGAACGTGTCGACGGCACGGTCGGCGTGGTGGTCGCCATGCAGCGCCGCGAGGAGGCGCGCCGCTGGCTCGCCGGTCTCGGTGACCGGGTCGTGGCACTGGGCAGCCTGGAGGCGAAGGGCCTGGAGTACGACGCGACGGTCGTGGTCTCCCCGGCGGAGATCGCCGACGAGTCCCCGGCCGGCCTGCGAGTCCTCTATGTCGCGCTGACCCGGGCCACCCAGCAGCTCACGGTCGTCTCGGCGGACCGGGACGAGCCCGACGCGGCGGGAGTTCCGGATCTGCTCAGGGACTGAGGACCGATACCCACTTGTCGGCGAAATGAACTACCGGTACGGGAATGGCCTTACGGGATCTGTTTGTTAGCCTGGATGTGGCACCGGCTCGATCCAAGCCCCCGGGCCCAACCTTCGTCGCTACGAGCGACCACTTGCCGCGAGGCGAGCATGGCGGGTCGGTGCCACTCACTTCGGAAGAGACCCACGTCCCCGTGACGTGGGTCTCTTTTTTTCCGGCCCCTTCCACCCCGTTCCGCGAACAAAACGTTCGCAATCGAGGGCGGCTACCTGCTACTCAGCGGTAGGTGCGACGATCGGACGGCACAACTCAGCGTCAGGTGAAAGCAGAGGAAGTCGGCCATGGCAACGGCGCCCAGCGTCTCCTACTCGATGACGGTCCGGCTGGAGGTGCCCGCGAGCGGAACCGCCGTCTCGCAGCTCACCACCGCCGTGGAGTCCTCCGGAGGCTCGGTGACCGGCCTCGACGTCACCGCATCCGGTCACGAGAAGCTCCGCATCGACGTCACCATCGCGGCGTCGTCGACCGCGCACGCGGACGAGATCGTGGAGGAGCTCCGCGGCATCGAGGGCGTCACGCTGGGCAAGGTCTCGGACCGGACCTTCCTCATGCACCTCGGCGGCAAGATCGAGATGGCGTCCAAGCACCCCATCCGCAACCGTGACGACCTGTCCATGGTCTACACGCCGGGCGTGGCCCGCGTGTGCATGGCGATCGCCGAGAACCCCGAGGACGCCCGCCGCCTCACCATCAAGCGCAACTCCGTTGCGGTCGTGACGGACGGTTCCGCCGTGCTGGGCCTGGGCAACATCGGCCCCAAGGCCGCGCTGCCCGTCATGGAGGGCAAGGCCGCCCTCTTCAAGCGGTTCGCCGGCATCGACGCCTGGCCGATCTGCCTCGACACCCAGGACACCGACGCGATCGTCGAGATCGTCAAGGCGATCGCCCCCGGCTTCGCGGGCATCAACCTCGAGGACATCTCCGCCCCGCGCTGCTTCGAGATCGAGGCCCGGCTGCGCGAGGCCCTCGACATCCCCGTCTTCCACGACGACCAGCACGGCACCGCGATCGTCGTCCTCGCCGCGCTGACGAACGCACTGCGGGTCACCGGCAGGGCGATCGAGAACATCCGGGTCGTCATGTCCGGCGCCGGCGCGGCCGGTACGGCCATTCTGAAGCTGCTGATCGCCGCGGGCGTCAAGAACGCCGTCGTCGCCGACATCCACGGCGTCGTGCACGCGGGCCGCGAGGACCTGGTGGACGCCGCCCCGGACTCGGCGCTGCGCTGGATCGCCGACAACACCAACCCCGAGGGCCTCACCGGCACCCTCAAGGAGGCCGTGCGCGGCGCCGACGTCTTCATCGGCGTCTCGGCCCCGAACGTCCTCGACGGGAACGACGTGGCCGCCATGGCCGACGGCGGGATCGTGTTCGCTCTCGCGAACCCGGACCCCGAGGTCGACCCGGCGATCGCCCGCCAGACGGCGGCCGTTGTCGCCACCGGCCGTTCGGACTTCCCGAACCAGATCAACAACGTGCTCGTCTTCCCGGGTGTCTTCCGCGGTCTGCTGGACGCGCAGTCCCGGACGGTCAACACCGAGATGATGCTGGCCGCCGCCAAGGCGCTCGCGGACGTGGTGACCGAGGACGAGCTGAACCCGAACTACATCATCCCGAGCGTCTTCAACGACAAGGTCGCGGGAGCGGTCGCCGGCGCCGTGCGGGAGGCCGCCAGGGCGGTCGGCGCGGGGGCGGGCAGCCCGACCGGCGTCTGAGGCCCAGGTTGGCCGGGTTCCGAGAGGGCCCGGCGCACCGGCTCTCCGGACTGTGAGTAACCCCACGACCGCCGGGAACCCGGCGCGTCGCAAGAACCCTGTCAGCAGCGCAGCTATCGTGGCGCCAGGCTCAGGCCCTCTTTTTCGTGTGACTCCCCAAAGGTGTTCCCACGACTCCTGCGGGTGCCGGATTGGCTTTCCCGCCGCAGGTAGAGGCAGGATGCGTCCCTGGGCGCGAGGGTCTGACGACGGACCCGGGTCCGGGGACTCACGGAGGACCCTGGCAGCATCGGCTTCGATCTGACGCCTCAACGGCAAGATGAACACGGGAGTAACAACATGAACCGCAGTGAGCTGGTGGCCGCGCTGGCCGACCGCGCCGAGGTGACCCGCAAGGACGCCGACGCCGTGCTGGCCGCGTTCGCCGACGTCGTCGGCGACATCGTCTCCAAGGGCGACGAGAAGGTCACCATCCCCGGCTTCCTGACCTTCGAGCGCACCCACCGTGCCGCTCGCACCGCCCGCAACCCGCAGACCGGCGAGCCCATCCAGATCCCCGCCGGGTACAGCGTGAAGGTCTCCGCGGGCTCGAAGCTCAAGGAAGCCGCGAAGGGCAAGTAACCCCTGCTGTTCGTGCGCCGACGGTGTACGAACCACAGTGAGTGACGTCAAAGGGGCGGCCACCCGAACCGGGTGGCCGTCCACCTCCACCGGGCCCTCCATCAGCAGCGGACCCTTGCGCTGGACGGCGACACGACGCGCCGCCGCCGACCGGTCAGACGGGGAGTTCGGCAC
>NZ_JBEOSZ010000030.1:0-29703 GCF_040303285.1 Streptomyces sp. NPDC096046
GAGCTGCAGACACTCCTCGCCCTCTGGACCGGCGTCTGCCCCACCTGCCACCACGACATACCCACACCGATACGAACCTGACCAAGCACTACTAGTGCCGCAGCAGGCACCAGGGGTGTGGGCGACTGCGCGACCAGCAACAACGGGCCCGCAGTCGCCCACGACACCGCAGGGGCACCCCCCGGACGCGACTCAGTCCACTTCAGCGACCGCCTGCGCGAACTGCGCCTGGTACAGCCGGGCATAGGCCCCGTCCGCGGCGAGCAGCTCCCCGTGCGCGCCCTGCTCCACGATCGACCCGTTCTCCATGACCAGGATCGTGTCCGCGTCCCGGATCGTCGACAGCCGGTGGGCGATGACGAACGACGTACGCCCGTGCGCCAGTTTGGCCATCGCCTTCTGGATCAGCACCTCGGTGCGGGTGTCGACCGAGCTGGTCGCCTCGTCCAGCACCAGGATGACCGGGTCGGACAGGAACGCCCGGGCGATGGTGATCAGCTGCTTCTCACCCGCGCTGACCCCCGTCCCCTCGTCGTCGATCACCGTGTCGTACCCGTCCGGCAGCGTCCGGACGAACCGGTCCGCGTGCGCCGCCCGGGCCGCCTCCTCGATCTCGCCCCGGGTCACCTCCCGGGACGCGCCGTACGCGATGTTCTCCGCGATCGTGCCGCCGAACAGCCAGGTGTCCTGGAGCACCATGCCGATCCCGGCCCGCAGTTCGTCCCGGGACATCCGCGCGACGTCGACACCGTCGAGGGTGATGCGCCCGCCGGTCACGTCGTAGAACCGCATCAGCAGATTCACCAGCGTCGTCTTGCCGGCGCCCGTCGGGCCGACGATGGCGACCGTCTGCCCCGGCTCGACCTTCAGCGAGAGGTCCTCGATCAGCGGCTTGTCCGGGTCGTAGCGAAACGACACGTGCTCCAGCGCCACGTGCCCGCGCAGCTCCTCGGGCCGCACGCCCGGCACCGGGTCGGCGTCCTGCTCCTCGGCGTCGAGCAGTTCGAAGACCCGCTCCGCCGAGGCGACACCCGACTGCACCAGGTTCGCCATGGACGCCACCTGCGTCAGCGGCATGGAGAACTGCCGCGAGTACTGGATGAACGCCTGCACATCACCGATCGACAGCGAGCCCGAGGCCACCCGCAGCCCGCCGACGACCGCGACCAGCACGTAGTTGAGGTTCGACACGAACATCATCAGCGGCTGCATGACCCCGCTGTTGAACTGCGCCTTGAACCCCGCCTCGTACAGCGCGTCGTTCTGCTCGGCGAACTGCCGCGCCGACTCCTCCTGCCGCCCGAACACCTTCACCAGGGCGTGTCCGGTGTACATCTCCTCGATGTGCGCGTTCAGCGTGCCCGTGGAACGCCACTGCTGCACGAAGTGCGGCTGCGACCGCTTGCCCACGCGCGTGGCCACGACGAACGACAGCGGCACCGTCACCAGCGCGACCAGGGCCAGGATCCAGGAGACGTAGAACATCATCGCGAGCACGCCGATGATGGTCAGCACCGAGTTGATGAGCTGACCCATCGACTGCTGGAGTGTCTGCCCGATGTTGTCGATGTCGTTCGTCGCCCGCGACAGCACCTCACCGCGTTGACGCTGGTCGAAGTACGACAGCGGCAGCCGCGACAGCTTCGTCTGCACGTCCTCGCGCATCCGGAACATGGTCCGGTTCACGGCCCGGTTCACCATCCGCGTGGCGACCGCCATCAGCAGCCCGGCCACCGTGAACACGCCCAGCGCGAGCAGCAGCACATGCCCGACGGCCGTGAAGTCGATGCCCTCGCCCGGGGTGAAGTCGGTACCGCGCAGCATGTCGGCGACGTCACCGTCGCCGCGCTGCCGCATGGAGTCGAGGACCTGCTCCTTGGTCGCCCCCTCGGGCATGCCCCGTCCGACGATGCCCGCGAAGACCAGGTCGGTGGCCTTGCCGAGGATCTTCGGCCCGACGACGTTGAGGCCGACGCTGAACACCACGCACCACAGCAGCACCCAGATGGTCACGCGCTCCGGCCGGAAGCGCGCGAGGAGGCGTTTGCCCGATCCCTTGAAGTCCAGCGAGCGCTGGTCGGGGCCGCCCCCGGCCATCATCCGCCCCATGGGCCCCGCCATCAGGCAGCCTCCGCTTCCGTGAGCTGGGAGAGCACGATCTCCCGGTAGGTCTCGTTGTCCGTCATCAGCTCGTGGTGCCGTCCGGTGCCGACGACCCGGCCCTCGTCGAGGACCACGATCCGGTCGGCGTCCCGGATGGTCGACACCCGCTGGGCGACGATCACCACGGTCGCCTCGGCGGTCTCCCGCGTGAGCGCGGCCCGCAGGGCGGCGTCGGTGGCGTAGTCGAGCGCGGAGAAGGAGTCGTCGAAGAGATAGATCTCGGGCCGCTGCACCAGCGTCCGGGCGATCGCGAGCCGCTGGCGCTGCCCGCCGGAGACGTTCGTCCCGCCCTGCGCGATCGGGGCGTCGAGCCCGCCCTCCAGTCGCTCCACGAACTCCTTGGCCTGCGCCACCTCCAGCGCGTGCCACAGCTCCTCGTCGGTGGCGTCCGGATTGCCGTAGCGCAGGTTGGTCGCCACGGTCCCCGCGAACAGATACGGCTTCTGCGGCACCATGCCGACCGTCTTGGCGAGCAGCTTCGGTTCGATCCGCGCCACCTCGACGCCGTCCACGAGCACCTGCCCGTCGGTCGCGTCGAACAGCCGCGGGACCAGCCCGAGCAGGGTGGACTTGCCGCTGCCGGTCGAGCCGATGACGGCGGTCGTCTCGCCCGGCCGGGCCACCAGGTCCACGGACCGCAACACCGGCTCCTCGGCACCCGGATAGCGGAAGCCCGCCCCGCGGATCTCCAGATGCCCGTGCCGGCGCAGCTCCCGCACCGGCGACGTCGGCGGCACGACGCTGGAGGAGGTGTCCAGCACCTCCTGGACGCGCTCGGCGCACACCTCCGCGCGCGGCACCATCATGAACATGAAGGTGGCCATCATCACGGACATGACGATCTGCATCAGATAGGCCAGGAACGCCGTCAGGTCACCGATCTGCATCTCGCCGCTGTCGATCCGGTGCGCGCCGAACCAGACCACGGCGATCGACGACAGGTTCACCACCGTCATGACGATCGGGAACATCAGCGCGAGCAGATTGCCGGTGCCCAGTGCGACATCGGTGAGGTCGGTGTTGGCCTTGCGGAAGCGCTGCTGCTCGTACTCGTCGCGGACGAAGGCCCGGATCACACGGTTGCCGGTGATCTGCTCGCGCAGCACCCGGTTGACCGAGTCCAGCCGCTCCTGCATCAACCGGAACAGCGGCCGAAGCCGCCGCACGATCAGCGTCACGCAGATGCCCAGCACCGGCACGACCGCCACCAGCACCCCGGACAGCGGCACGTCGAGACCGAGCGCCAGCACGATGCCGCCCACGCACATGATCGGCGCCGACACCAGCAGCGTGAACGTCATCAGCGCCAGCATCTGCACCTGCTGGACATCGTTCGTCGTCCGGGTGATCAGCGACGGAGCCCCGAACTGACCGACCTCACGCGCGGAGAAGGACTGCACCCGGTCGAACACGGCACCGCGCACGTCCCGCCCGAGTGCCGCGGCCGTACGGGCGCCGTAGTACACGGCGCCGATGTTGCACACGACCTGGACCAGCGAGATGCCGATCATCAGGGCGCCGTAGCCCAGGATGTAGCCGGTGTCGCCGTTCACGACGCCCTGGTCGATGATGTCCGCGTTCAGCGTGGGCAGGTAGAGCGTGGCGCAGGTCTGAAGGAACTGCAGCAGCACCAGCAGGGCGATGGGTCTTTTGTAGGGCCTGAGATAGGTGCGCAGAAGTCGTATGAGCACGCTGCTTCTCTCGGAGTGGGTGACGGGGGCGAGTGGTTGCCCCTGGCCCCTATCGTCGAACACTCCACCCGCGTTACCTCAACCGAATTAACCCGACAGGCGGTCAAAGGTCAGAGGGCTCCGGGGTGCGTCTGCTCCCGCACCGCCACGTACTGCTGCCGCACCGCCTGCCCCACGGCCAGCTCGTCCCCGGGCTCCAGCACCTGCGCCACCGCTCCCTGCCAGGCCGGCGGATTGCGCACGTCGAGCGTGCCCTGCGACGCCCCGAGCGCCCAGGCCGCCTGGCGGGCGGCGCCGATCGCCGCGTAGTCCGCGGGTTGCGGCACCACGACCTGCGTCCCGAACAGCATGGGCGCCGCCGCCTGCACGGCGGGCAGTTCGGCGGCCGGCCCGAGCAGGAACACCCGCCGCACCTCCACACCCCGGCCGCGCAGTACGTCCAGCGCGTCCGCGAGCCCGCACAACATGCCCTCGAACGCGGCCCGCGCCAGATGCTCCGCCTTCATCGACTCGCGCCGGAGCCCGGCCAGGGTCCCGGCGGTGTGCGGCAGATTCGGCGTCCGCTCACCCTCCAGATAGGGCAGCAGCACCAGTCCGTGCGACCCGGGCGTCGATTTCATCGCCAGGTCGGACAGGCTCTCCAGATCGGGCAGCCCCAGCAGCTCCGCGGCCCCGCGCAGCGCCCGTACGGCGTTCAGCGTGGTGACGACGGGCAGGTGCATGCCGGTCGCGTCCGCGAGCGCGGTGATCATCCCGGACCCGTCGACCAGCGCCTCGGGGTGCACGGCCATCACGGACCCGGACGCGCCCAGCGACACCACCGCGTCCCCGAGGCCGATGCCCAGCCCGAACGCCGCCGCCATGGTCTCCCCGGTCCCCACGGAGATCATCAGCCCTTCCGGCGTCGTACCGGCCGCGTCCGCCGGGCCGATCACCTCCGGCAGCATCACCTGGTGCCCGAGCGCCAGCTCGACCAGATCGGGCCGGTAGGCACCCGTCGCCGCCGACCAGTAGCCGGTGCCGGACGCCCCGCCGCGGTCGGTGGTCCTGCGGACCGGGCGGCCCAGCAGCTGCCACACCAGCCAGTCGTGCGCCTGGAGGAGGACCGCCGTGCGCCGCGCGTTCTCCGGCTCGGTCCGGGCCATCCAGCGCAGCTTCGTGATCGGCTGCGCGGCCTGCGGCACACAGCCCACCGCCTGCGCCCACGCCTCGCGCCCGCCGAGCGCGTCGACCAGGTCGGCCGCGGCGACCTGCGTCCGCTTGTCACCGCCGACCATCGCCGACCGCACGGTGTTGCCCTGCGCGTCCAGCGGCACGACGGCGTTCTGCTGCGCCGAGACGCCGATCGCCTGCACGCCCTCCAGCAGCCCGCCGCCCGCGGCCTCGCCCAGCGAGAGCAGCCAGGCCTGCGGATCGACGTCCGACGGCCGGCCGCCGCTCTCGGGAACCTCCACCGGATGCTGCGCATATCCCTGCCTGAGCACGGCTCCGGAGTCCGTGTCACAGACGACGATACGAGTGAAATCGGGTGAACTGTCCAACCCGGCGACTATCCCCATGGCCAAAATTCTGCCGTACCGCTGCGCCGGCTGGAGCCGTGGGCGCCGTGGGGGGTGTCGCCGGGTTTCGGGTGCGGGCTCGTTGTGGCTGGTCGCGCACTTCCCCGCGCCCCTTGAAGGACGTCGCCGATCTCAGCCACGAGAAGATCAGGTATTGCTGGTGCCCCAGTCGTCCTCGCCACCGTTGTGGGTGGCGCGGTCGCGGAGCTGGCGGACCCGGTCCGCCACCGACTCGGGGACGCGGTCGCCCACCTTGTCGCTCACCACGTGGTACGCCTTGCCCGCGAATTCCCGGCCCTGGTGGGCCGCGGTCTCCGCGGTGTTGCGCACGGCGGGGTTCTGAGCGAACTGCCGGGCTGACTTCTTCAGCTGCTCGTAGCGCTCGCGCCCGGCCCTCGTGCCCAGCACGTAACCCAGGACGACTCCGGCGACGAACGTGAGCCGGTAACGCATGGCGGCCACCCTTTCCTTGCGTAGGTCTCCAGTGCGGCGTCGGCGCCGGGGAGTACCGATTGGCGGAGCACCCCCCTGCTTGCGCTAATGTATGTGTCGCAGCGAACGCGCGCCCCCTGGCGAATACCCAGGTAGGTGCGTTCGATGCACAACGAGACCTTCCTCGGTAGCTCAATTGGCAGAGCAGCCGGCTGTTAACCGGCAGGTTACTGGTTCGAGTCCAGTCCGGGGAGCTCGTTCCTCCGTAGCTCAATTGGCAGAGCAGCCGGCTGTTAACCGGCAGGTTACTGGTTCGAGTCCAGTCGGGGGAGCAGGTTGAACGAGGGCCCCTCTCAGGGGTCCTTTTTCATGTCCGATCCGCTGCCCCGGGAACCGCGCGGCGCCCGGCGCAGTCCTCAAGGTCACGTAGGCCGTGCGCAGCTGCCCAGCCGAAGCAGGAGATCGTATGAGCGGCTATGCTGCGGCAGACGGCGCGCACACATGTACGCGACACGCCGCTATGGGGCGGTAGCTCAGCCGGTTAGAGCAGCGGACTCATAATCCGTCGGCCGTGGGTTCGAGTCCCACCCGCCCCACTGTGCAGGTCTGTTACCTGCGGAAACGTCTTATCAGGGGTGCGGGATTCGGAACTTTGGTGCAACGAGACAGCATCCGCTGCATCACTACCGCCGCCAACGTCAACGACGTCACCCAGACCCAGACCCAGCCCCAGACCCTGGTCGACGTTATCCCGACCGTGGCCGGCAAGCCCGGCCGGCCGCGGCGCCGACCGGCCGCCGTGCTCGGCGACAAGGGCTACGACAGTCACGACGACTGCGGCGACGACGGGCAGCCGTTGCAGACGGGTGCCACCGAAGACGCCCGGGGTGATGAGTACCTGTACGTCGAACTCGGAGCCCTGTGGCGTGAGGCATGCCTGTCGGACGACCTCGTCGCTGGGGTGGGCCCAGGCCGGCACGGTCGCGAGGCCCGACACGGTGGCGGTCAGCACGAATGCATCGGGGTCCTGCGGTGGTGGCGGCAAGGCCGCAGAGACCCCGATAGCCCTCCGTAAAGGTCGGGCCTTGGTTTCAGTGCGGCGTCTGCCTCAGGGACAATGCCGGGACGATGACGCCGCAGCCCGCCGAGCCCGCCGAGCCCGACCGCACCGAGCCCGCCGAGTCCTCCGTACGTACGGAGCCCTCCGGCAACCCCGCATACGCGCCCTTCGCGCACCTCACCGCCCCCAACAGTGCCCTCTACCGCGACGTGATGAGGGCGTTCCTGACGGCAAAGGAGCGGTTCGCGGTGCATCTGCGGCCCGAGGACGTCCACGCCGCGCTGCCGTCGGAGCACCGCCCCGCCGCTCCGGACGCCGTTGTCAAGGCGCTGGACAGCCTCGTCGGGTGGGGGAATCTGCGGGCGGACCCGGACACCTCCCGGGTCACCGCGATCGAGGACTTCTACCGCAGACGCTTCATCTACCAGCTCACCCAGGCCGGCGAGGCCGCGGAACAGGCGCTGTCCGTGTACGACGAGGCGCTGGGGCGGCGCGGCGCGCTGCAGGCGGTGGCGCTGCACGACATCGTCACGCAGCTGCGCGCCCTGCTGGTGATCGCCGCCGAGGACGAGCCGGATCCGGCCAAGGCCCACCTGGCGCTGTCCACGCTGACGAGCAGGTTCGAGGCGCTGGCGGAGAACGCGCGGGCCTTCATGGGGTCGCTGCAGCGCACCATCGACCTGCACGGCGTCGAGGTCGAGGTGTTCCTCGCCTACAAGGACCGGCTGATCCAGTACCTGGAGCGGTTCATCCAGGACCTGATCTCCCTCGGCGGGCGGATCGCCCGGCTCATCGGCGAACTGGAGGAGCAGGGACGCCTCGGCGTGCTGCTGCGGCTGGCGGCGGCGCGGGAGGCGGCCGACGCCGCCCCGGACGAGACCGAGAGCGCCGAGGCGCGGGCGTACGCGCGGTGGGCGGCGAAGTGGGCGGGCCTGTCCGCCTGGTTCGTGTCCGCCGACGGCCGCGAGGCCCAGGCCCGGCTGCTGCGCGGTCGCGCCCTCGGGGCCATTCCGCAGCTCCTCGCGGTCGTACGGCAGTTGAACGAGCGGCGAGCCGGGCGTTCGGACCGGTCGGCGGACTTCCGCACTCTGGCCCGCTGGTTCGCCGAGACCCCCGACGCCGAGGCGCGGCACCGGCTGTGGCGCGCCGCGTTCGGTCTGTATCCCGCCCGGCATCTCACCGTCGACGCCGACACCCTCGCCGACCGCGCGGCCCGCCCGGTGGCCACGTCCACCCCGTGGGCCGAGGCCGAGCCGCTGCGGATCAGCCCGCAGCTGCGCCGTACCGGCAGCTACGAGCGGCGCGGCAAACCCCGCAAGGTGCAGGACCGCTCCGAACAGCGGGGGCAGCTGGCGGAGATCGCCGCCAAGCAGGCGGAGGAGATCGCCGCCGCCCGCGCCCGGCTCGCGACGGACGGCACCACCCGCCTGTCCGCGCTGCGAGAGCTCGACCCCATGGCCTTCGGCCTGTTCCTGCGGCTGCTCGGCGACTCCCTGGCCACCTGGCGGCCCGGCATGACGACGACCGTCACCACCAGCAACGACGGCACGATGGAGATCCGGCTCACCGCGCTCACGGACGGTTCGACGGCCGAGATCCGCACGCCGGGCGGGTTGTTCCGCGGCCCCGACCACCTCGTCGAGATCACCGATCTGACCCCGGGCACCCCCGCACGGGAGGCGCGATGACCACACCCCTGGGTGAGGTACTGGACGGCCGGCGCACCGCCGAGTTCCAGAAAGCCGCACGCGCCCTGCTCAAGGAGCCGCTGCTGCTCGCGCACGGCCCGGACACCGATGCCTACCGCCTGGTCAGGCAGTACGCCGGCGAGCTGCGTGACTGGTTCGAGCGCAACACCGGCTGGTCGCTGCGCGTGGACGCGGAGGTCGCCCGGTTGCGCAAGGCACCTGGCACCCTCGCCGACGCCACCCACCCGGCCCGCGAAGCGTCCCGCGCCGGTGCGCCGTTCACCCGCCGCCGCTATGTGCTGCTGTGCCTGGCGCTCGCCGTACTGGAACGCGGGGAGGCACAGATCGCGCTCGGCCGTCTCGCCGAACAGGTGGTGCTGGAGGCCGCCGACCCGCAACTGGTCGCGGCAGGGGTCGCCTTCACGCTGGAGCGGCGCGACGAGCGACTGGACCTCGCCGCCGTCGTACGGCTGCTGCTGCGCCACGGCGTGCTGCGGCGGGTCGCCGGGGACGAGGACGCCTACGTCAGCGGGACGGGCGATGTGCTCTACGACGTCCAGCGCCGCGTCCTGGCCGGACTGCTCGCCGCCCGCCACGGCCCCTCCACGATCACGGCCGACGGCTTCGAGGACCGGCTGGAGGCGCTCACCGCGGAGAGCGCGCTGGACAGTGACGAGCTGCGGTTCCGGGCGATCCGCCAGAAACTCACCCGCCGCCTCCTCGACGACCCGGTGCTGTACTACGACGAGCTGAGCGACGAGGAACTCGCCTACCTGACCCGCCAGCGCGCCTTCCTCACCGCCCGCGTCAGCGAACTGACCGGCCTGGTGGCGGAGGTACGCGCCGAGGGCATCGCCATGGTCGACCCCCAGGACGACCTCACCGACGTACGGATGCCCGAACAGGGCACCCACGGGCACGTCACCCTGCTGCTCGCCGAGCACCTCGCGGCGGCGGGCGGCGAGGTGAGCCTTCAGGAGCTGGAGCGCCGGGTGCAGGAACTGGCCGTCGAGCACGGCGGGTTCTGGTCCAAGAGCGCCAAGCAGGCCGGCGCGGAGGGGGAGCTGGTGGAGCAGGCTCTGGTCAAGCTGACCGCGCTCGCCCTGGTCACCCGCACGCCCCGGGGCGTGGCTCCGCTGCCCGCGCTCGCCCGGTACGCGGTCGGCGAGACCGTCGTCGTGGAACCGGGAGTCCGCAGTCCCCGCACCTCTCGACGAAAGGCACCACAGCCGTGACCGCCCTGCCCCAGCCCGCTCCCGGCCGCTGGCGACCGCTGCGTATCGGCCTGGTCGACCTCTTCTACTACGACACCGAGGAGTTCTGGTTCCGCGACGGACGGCTGCTGCTGCGCGGCAACAACGGCACCGGCAAGTCCAAGGTCCTCGCCCTCACGCTCCCGTTCCTGCTGGACGGTGACCTGTCCGCGCGCCGCGTGGAGCCGGACGCCGACCCGAACAAGCGCATGGAGTGGAATCTGCTGCTCGGCGGAGAGCACCCGTACCCCGAACGGCTCGGCTACACCTGGATCGAGTTCGGCCGCGTCGACGCCGACACCGGGCAGGCCCGCTTCCGCACCCTCGCCTGCGGGCTGAAGGCGGTGACGGGCCGGGGCATCGCCCGTCACTGGTACGCGGTCACCGACCAGCGCATCGGCGAGGAGCTGAGCCTGCTGGACGCCACCGGCACCGCGCTGTCCCGGGACCGGCTCGCGGACGCGGTCGCCGGACGCGGCATGGTGTACGACACGGCCACGGCGTACCGCCGGGCGGTCGACGAGGCGCTGTTCGGCCTCGGCGAGCGGCGCTACGCCGCCCTGGTCGACCTGCTGATCCAGTTGCGCCAGCCGCAACTGTCGAAACGGCCCAACGAGGCCGCCCTGTCCCGGGCGCTGACCGAGGCGCTGCCGCCGATGGACCAGGCGGTGGTCGCGGACGTGGCCGAGGCCTTCCGGTCCCTGGACGAGGAGAAGGAGGAGCTGCGGGCCGCCGCCGAGGCAGAGCGGGCCGCCTCCGCGTTCCTGGACCACTACCGCCGCTACGCCCGCGTCGCGACGCGGCGCCGGGCCCGGCTGCCCCGCAGCGAGCACGCCCGCTACGAGCAACTGCACCGCGACCTGGCCCAGGCCCGTGCCCAGCGGGAGGACGCCGAGCGGGACCGGGCAGCGGCCGCCGAGCGGGTCACCGAGCTGGAGAAGACCGCCACCCGTCTGAGGGCGCAGGAGGCGGCCCTGCGCGAGGGCCCAGAGATGCGCAGTGCCCGGGAACTGGAGCAGGCGGCGGCCGACGCCCGCCGCACCGCCGGGGAGCTGGCCCGCGCCCGGGCCGACCGGGACGAGGCGGCCCAGGCGCACACCCGGGCGCTCGGCCGCCTGGAGACGGCGGGGCGACGCCTCGACGCGGCCGGGCAGCGGGTCGCCGACACGCTCACCCGCGAGCGGGAGGCGGCAGCCGCGGCCCGGCTCGACGGCGAGCTGCGCACCGACGGCGCACCGGAGAGCCAACTGCGGCGTACGGCCGAGGAGTCCGTGGCGCGCAGGCGCCGCACCGTCGAGCACGTAGAGGAGCTGGCGGCCCGCGCCGACAAGGCCGCCGTCGAACGGCGGGCCGCCGCCCGCCGCCTGGACGAGGCCGAGACCGAGGTCGGCCACACCGTGGGGCGACAGGCCGAGGCCGAGGGGCGGGCCGCCGAGGCGGGCCGGGACCTGGTGGCCCGCGTCCGCGCGCATCTGGACGCCTGCCAGGAACTGGCCGTCGCCGACCCTGCCGGGCTGCTGGACGAGCTCCAGGACTGGGTGACGCACTGTCAGGGGCAGTACCCCGCACGGTCACACGCTGCTCACACTCATCGCGAACGGGCGGCACGCCTGGCCGACCGGACGGCCGCCCTCGGGCAGGAACTCGCCGGGCTCCGGGCCCGTTCCGCCGAGGCCGAGCGGGAACTGGCCGATCTGGAGGCGGGCGGCCAGCGCGGCCCCACGGCACCGCACACCCGTACGCCCGGCGCCCGCGACCAGGCGCCGGGAGCTCCGCTGTGGCGGCTGGTCGACTTCCGCGAGCAGGTGCCGGCCGAGGAACGGGCGGGCCTGGAAGCCGCGTTGGAGGCCTCGGGCCTGCTGGACGCCTGGGTGTACCCGGACGGCACCGCTGTGCACGCGGACGGGCACGACGTTCTGCTGTCGCCGGGTGCTCCCTTGAGCGGGCCGACTCTCGCCGACGTGCTCCGCGTGGCCGTCGACCACGGCGACGCCCGGGCCCTGGCAGTGGGTGAGGGCACCGTCTCCCGGCTGCTGGCGGCCGTGGGCCTCGGCTCCGGTGGCCCGGGCGACACCTGGGTGGCGGTCGACGGCCGTTTCCGTGTCGGCGCGCTGACCGGCAGCTGGTCGAAACCGGCGGCCGGGTACGTCGGCGAGGGCGCCCGGGAGGAGGCGCGCCGGGCCCGGATCGCTGCCCTGAGCGACGAACTGGGTGCCTTGACGGGCGAGCTGGACCGGCTCGGCGCCGAGCGCGCCGACGTGGACCACAGGCGCAGCACCCTCGATGCCGAGCTGGCCGCCCTTCCCGACGACGCGGCCGTGCGGCACGCGCACGCGCTCGCCGCCGCCGCTGCCGATGCCGCCCACCGGGCCCGTGCCCGCCGCGACGAACACTCGGCCGAACTGGCGGCCGTGTCCCGGCAGGAAGCCGAGGCCGCCACCGAACTCGCCGAGACCGCGGCGGCGGTCGACCTGCCCTCCCACCGGGCCGGCCTGGCCGCCGTCCGCCAGGCCCTGGCCGACTACGGTGCCGTCCTCGCCGCCCTGTGGCCCGAACTGCGTGAGCGCGCCGACGCGGCGCGCGCCCTGGCCGAGGAGCGGACCGAGACCGAGCGGGCCGGCGCCCGAGTGGCCGAACTGTCCCGGCGCACCGAGGACTCCGCCCGGCTCGCCGCCGCCGCCGACGCACGCCACGCCACGTTGCGCTCCACCGTCGGCACCGCCGTCGCGGAGCTTCAGCGGCGCCTCGCCGAGACCGCCGACGCGCTGGCCGCATGCGAGGACGGCCAGCGGCGGGCCCGTGAGGACCACACGGCCGCCGACCGGCGCGCCCACCTCGCTCAGGGACACACCGAACGCCTGGAAATGGACGTCCGTGAGGCGACCGCGGCCCGCGCCGAGGCCATCGCCGCCCTCCAGCGGTTCGCGGCCACCGGTCTGCTGTCCGTCGCCCTGCCCGAGGCCGCCGTACCCCCGCTCGACGCCGGGCCGTGGGCCGCCACCCCGGCCGTCGCTCTCGCCCGCTCCATCGAGACAGAACTGTCGGCGCTCCCCGGCACCGACGATTCCGACGGCGCCTGGGAGCGGGTGCAGAAGCGGCTCAGCGAGGAGTACAAGAAGCTCCAGGACGCCCTCTCCCGGGGCGGCCACAGCGCCTCGGCCCGGATGGCTGAGGAGGGCATGGTCGTCGAGATCGTCTACCAGGGCCGTCAGCGGGCCGTCCCCGAACTCGCCGAGGCCCTCGCCGTGGAAGTCGCCGAGCTGACCCGCATCCTGTCCGCGCACGAACGCGAGGTCCTCGAAACCCACCTCCTCACCGAGGTCGCCGGCACCCTGCAGGAGCTGATCGGCGCCGCCGAGCGCCAGGTACGGGCCATGAACGACGAGCTCGAGGAGCGGCCCACCTCCACCGGCATGAGGCTGCGCCTGGTCTGGCGCCCCTCGCGCAAGGCGCCGGCGGGCCTCGCCCAGGCCCGCGAGCGGCTGCGCCAGTCCGCCGACGCCTGGACGCCCGAGGACCGGGCCGCGGTCGGCGAGTTCCTGCAGGCCGAGATCGCCCGCAGGCAGGCCGACGACACCGCGGGCAGCTGGCTGGAGGTGCTCACCGCGGCCCTCGACTACCGCGCCTGGCACGAGTTCGGCATCGAACGCCACCAGCACGGCAAGTGGGTCCCGGCCACCGGGCCCGCCTCCGGCGGCGAACGCGTCCTGGCCGTGAGTGTCCCGCTGTTCGCGGCGGCCTCCTCGCACTACGCCACGGCCGCCCCGCACGCCCCGCGCCTGGTCACCCTGGACGAGGCGTTCGCCGGCGTCGACGACGACTCCCGCGCCAAGTGCCTGGGCCTGCTGCACGCCTTCGACCTCGACGTGGTGATGACATCCGAACGCGAATGGGCCTGCTACCCGCAGGTCCCCGGCATCGCCATCGCCCAGCTCTCCCGCGTCGACGAGATCCCGGCGGTCCTGGTGACCCGGTGGGAATGGGACGGGGCGGAACGGATGCGGGGCACGGAGCCGGGCTATGCGCTCGTGTCCGTCCCAGCGCAGGCCACCGCCTCCACCGCTGAGCGCGAGGACACCCCGTGGCCGTGAACGACGGGCAGCCCCCGGCGCCCGTCGACCGCGACCGCCTGGCCCGCCTGCTCGGCGGTCCTGATCTGGCCTGGCTGGTCGACCGCGTACGCCGCCGCATGGCGCTGGACGAGCCCCTGACCAACCCGGTCACCCTGACCGACCCCACCCCCGCGCAGCGCGCCGCCGTCGAGCGGCTGCTGGGCCGCGCCCCCGGCGCCGGACGCTCGCTCACCGTGCGCCTCGACGCGGTGGACGCCGTCCTGCGCCGCTCCCGTGTCAGCCCCGGTGGCCTGGGCGCCGCCGTCACCGCCCTCACCGGACCCGTCGCCCGGGTCGCCGACGTCCGTGAGCGGGAGGAGCATGCCTGGCGGGACGCGTACGCACCTCTTGAGACCCTGATCCGCACCAGTCGGCCTCAACTGGCCGACTGGGCGGACCGGTTGGGCCGCGACGGCCTCGTGCGCCGCCTCGCCCGCACCCCGCACCAGGCGAAGAGACTGCTGGGCGACACCGCCGAGGTCCTGCGCAGGCTGCCCGCGGACCCGGCCGTCTCCCTGCCCGCCTTCGCCGCCGCCACCGTCGGCGACGCCCACGCCCTCGACGACGGCACGCCACTCGCCACCCTCGTCCTGTCCGGCGTCCGCACGCTGACCGGCTTCCCGGACGGCAGCGGATCCGAGTGGCGCCGCGAGGCCTGGGCATCGGCCGGGCTCCTCAAGGACGCCCTGTCCGCCACGGTCCTGACCCTGGGCCTGCGCGGCACCCCAGCCCTCGACTGGGCGGCTGACAAGGGCGAACCCGCAGTCCTGACACTGCGACAGCTCACCCGGCAGCCGCCGCGCACGGCACCCCCTGTCGTCCGCGTCTGCGAGAACCCGGCCGTCCTGGCCACCGCGGCCGACACCCTGGGCGCCGCCTGCCCGCCGCTGGTCTGCCTCCAGGGCCAACCCTCGGCCGCCGCCCTCACCCTGCTGCGCCACCTGAACGCCCGGGGAACCACGCTGCGCTATCACGGCGACTTCGACTGGGGCGGTCTGCGCATCGCCTCCGCCCTGCTGCGCCGCGTCCCCTGGCACCCGTGGCGCTACACGGCCGCCGACTACCGCGCCGCCGTCGCCGCCAGCCCCCTGGCCCCGCCGCTGACCGGCACGCCGACCACCGCCGCGTGGGACCCGGACCTGCCCGCGGCCCTCACCGAACTCGGTGTGCGCATCGAGGAGGAGACGGTACTCGACGACGTGCTGGCCGACCTCGGAGACTGAGACGGCAGCGTGGCCGTCTCAGGGGGTGTGCAGCTCCTCGGCTGGGGCGCCGCCAGCGGTGGTCCTACGGCGGACTGGGGGCCGTCGCAGGTCAGAAGCCTTCGGCTGTTCTGGCTCCGCGTCCGCCTTCCTGATCCTTCCAGGTCCTTCCGTCCCACCCGAACACCTTGAGCCGTTCCGAGGCGCCCCACCCGCGCGACCGGTGCGGTGACCGGCACGGTTCACCGGCTCGCAAACCGTGTCAGCTCGCAGGAACGGGCACCAGGTCCAGCCGACCGCCGGCCATGGCCACCACGGCGGATACGAAGGCCTGCAGGCAGGTGTGCTCGGCCTCCTCGTCGGGGTGGGAGAGACGTTGCATCGTGAGCCCGTCGAAGCCGGCGAGGAAGAACCGCGCAATCGTTTCCGCAGGCTGGGCAAGGGTCAGGTCGGTGCGCTCGGCCGCTTCGGTCACCAGCCTCGCCGTCACCTCGGTCACGCCCCGAGAGTGGCTCTCCAGGGCCTCGCTCAGGGCGGGGGAGCGGAGCGCGAACATGGTGAGTTCCGTGAGCAGCTGATGACTGGCGGGCTGCTCGCGCACCGTCCGCCACAGGGCGGCGGCAAGCGTACTGGCCGTCTCCTCGAAGCCGGCGTCGGCCGGTGCGGCCTGCTCGACCTGGGTGATCAAGTCCTGCGTGAGCTGCTCCATGACGGCGCGGTACAGCCCTTCCTTCGTGCCGAAGGTGTAATGCACCGTGGCCTGAGCAACCCCCAGCTCGGCGGCGATGGCACGGGTGCTTCCGGCCGCGACTCCTTCCCTGGTCATGAAGTCGATGGCCGCTTTGACCAGTTGAGGGCGGCGCTCGGCCGCGGGAACGTGAGCCATGACCGCATCATACCGACTTAGTCCCATGATGAAGTCAACCGAACAAGTCAGGCTGCGCGCAGCCGTTGTCGGCGCGGCCGCTGCGGTCCGGTCCGTGGCCGCGCGGGTCAGTTGCCGCTGAACGGCGGGTGAATACGTTTCCTTGACCACCCGTGAAGCGGGACGAACGAGGAGGCAGGCCCGTGAAGGAAAGCCAGTTTGATACGTGTGTGATCGGGGCGGGACCTGCCGGGCTGGCGGTCGCCAGGGCACTGGCGGAGCGGAATCTGCCGTACACGCATCTTGAGCGGCACACCGGGCCCGGCGGTATCTGGGACATCGACAATCCCGGCAGCCCGATGTACGAATCGGCCCACTTCATTTCCAGCAGGACCCTGTCGGGATTCGGCGGCTTTCCGATGCCCGACCACTTCGCCGACTACCCGCCGCACCGGCAGATCCTGTTGTACCTGCGGCTCTTCGCCGACGCCTACGGGCTGACGGACCGGATCGAGTTCGGCGTCGAGGTCGAAGGCATCGAGAAGAACGCGGACGGCACCTGGACGGTCACCCGGGCCGACGGCCGCGAAAGCGTGCACGGGCAGGTCGTCGTGTGTACGGGCTCGCAGTGGCACCCCAACATTCCCGAACTTCCCGGGGAGTTCAGCGGTGAGGTCCGGCACACCGTCGGCTACCGCAGCGCGGAGGAGCTGCGCGGCAAGCGCGTCCTGGTCGTGGGCGCGGGGAACTCCGGCTGCGACATCGCCTGCGACGCCGCCCGGACCGCCGACCACGCGGTGATCAGCATGCGGCGCGGCTACTGGTTCATCCCCAAGCACCTCTTCGGCCGGCCGGTGGACACCATCGCCAGCAGCGGGCCGCATCTGCCGATGTGGCTGGCGCAGCGGATCTTCGGTGCCGTGCTGCGCATCATCAACGGCGACCCGACGCGGCTGGGGCTGCCGAAGCCGGACCACAAGCTGTTCGAGACCCACCCGGCCATCAACTCGATGCTGATCCACCATCTCCAGCACGGCGACATCACCGCCAGGCCCGGGATCGCCCGTGCCGAGGGCGGAACCGTGCACTTCACCGACGGCACGAGCGACGACTTCGATCTCATCCTGCTGGCCACGGGCTACGTCCACAAAGTGCCGGTCGCGCAGCAGTACTTCGGTGACGAGCAGCACCCCGACCTGTACTTGTCGTCGTTCTCACGCGAGCACCCGGGCCTGTTCGGCATCGGCTTCGTGGAGACCAACTCCGGTGCGTACCGACTCTTCGACACCCAGGCGCAGCTGATCGCCGGGTATATCCACGACGCGCGGCACCGGCTGCGGCACGCTGAACGGTTCACCCAGATGATCCGCGCCGACCGCCCGGATCTGTCCGGCGGGCTGAAGTTCGTCGACTCGCCCCGCCACACCGGCTACGTCGACAGCGGGGCGCTCGTGAAGTACCTCGGCAAGGTCGCGCGCGACATGGGCTGGCGTACCGAGGGCCAGCCGCCGCCGGTGCGGTCCCTGCGTGCTGTCAAGGAAGGCAGCGCGGCATGAGCGGGTTCGACTGCACCGACAAGGTCATGCTGGTGACCGGCGGCGCGGGCGGCATCGGCAGCGCGCTGTGCCGCCGCTTCGCCTCCGGCGGCGCCCGGTGCGTCGTCGTCGACATCGACGAGACCCGCGCCAAGACCGTCGCCGCGGATCTTCCCGGTGCCGGGCACACCGGCCTCGGCTGTGACCTGATGGACCGCGCCCAGGTGGAGCGGGTGTTCGAGCTGGTCGCCGAGGTCTACGGCCGCCTCGACGTGCTCGTCAACAACGTGGGCATGACCAGCGCGGAACGCTTCGATGTCCGCAGCGTCGAGAGCATCGAGCGGGAGATCGGCCTCAACCTGACCTCCCCGCTGGTCACCACCCGGATCGCGATCCCCCTCTTGCGGGCCTCCCGGGACGCCCGGGTGGTCACGACGGTCTCCCTCGGCGGGATCTTCCCGCTGGGCGAGACCCCGATCTACACGGCGTCCAAGTTCGGGCTGCGGGGCGCGATGCTCGCCATCGGGCTCGACCTCAGGAGCAAGGGCATTCTGGCCGGCTCGGTGCTGCCGTCGGCGACCGACACCCGGATGCTGCGCCAGGAAGCCGTGGATGGCGGGAACTCCATGCAGTTCCAGGACTCACCACAGCAGCCCGCCGACGTCGTCGCGGCCGTGGTGAGCCTGCTGGACAAGCCCCGTCTGGAGGCCTACCCCCGGTCCGGCGAGTCCCGTCTGGTGCGGTTCGCGATGCTCATGCCGAACCTGCTGCCCAAGGTCTTCCCGCTGTTCCGCAAGCGCGGTGACCGCGGTATGGCCCGCTATCTCGAAGATCTCCGCCGACGCGGACTGGCCCGCCGGACCGACGGGCGCTGGGAGCTGGTGGAGGAAGCATGACCACGAACGAGATGCTGCAGGTCGTCAACCCCGCCACCGGTGAGCCGATCACCTTCCTGTCCGCCGCCAGCGCCGACGACGTCTCCAAGGCCGCCGAGCAGGCCCGGCAGGTCCACGACGCCGGGGTGTGGTCGCGGCTGCCGGTCCGGGAGCGTGGCGCGGTGCTGCTGCGGCTGGCCGACCTGATGGAACGCGACGCCGAGATCCTCGCCCGGCTGGAGAGCGAGGACGCGGGCAAGCCGATCACGGAGTGCCGTACGGGCGACGTACCGGGGGCGATCGAGTCGATCCGCTGGTTCGCCGAGGCTGCCGACAAGGTCTTCGGCCGCCTCGCGCCGAGCGGGCCGACGCTCTCGGCCTCATGAGCCGCGAACCGGTCGGGGTCGTCGCGGCGATTCTGCCGTGGAACTACCCGCTCGCCATGACCGCATGGAAGGTCGGACCCGCCCTGGCCGCGGGCAACTGCCTGCTCGTCAAGCCCGCCGAGGCGACCCCGCGCTCCGCCCTGCACCTGGCCGAACTCGCGACCGAGGCCGGCCTGCCCGACGGGGTGCTCACGGTGTTGCCCGGGTACGGTTCCGAAGCCGGGGCGGCCCTCGCTCGTGATCCCCTCGTGGGGGCGCTGTCCTTCACCGGCTCCACCGCGACCGGCCGCCGTATTCTCAAGGACGCGGCGGACAGCAACTTCAAGCGCGTCTCACTGGAGATGGGCGGCAAGAGTCCCCAGGTACTGATGCCCGATGCGCTCGCCTACGGGGACGAGCTGATCGACAACATGATCGAGGCCGCGTTCCTGACCATGGGGCAGAACTGCACGGCCGGTTCCCGGGTTCTGGTTCACCGCAGTATCGCCGAGGAGGTCCTGGAGCGGTTCACCGCCGCGGCGAGAGAGCTCGTCATCGGCCATCCGGCCGACCCGCGCACGCAGATCGGGCCGCTCATCAACCACGCCGCCTTCGACCGGGTCGCGGGAGCCGTGGAGGCCGCCCGGGCCGGCGGAGCCCAGATCCACACCGGGGGACTGCCGCACGGGCTGCCTCCGCGCGGCGCCTACTACCCGCCCACCGTGATCACCCGGGCCCCCGACGGCAGTGACGTCCTCACCAGGGAACTGTTCGGTCCCGTCGTCACCGTCCAGACCTTCACCACCGAGGACGAGGCGGTACGTATGGCCAACGCCACCGAGTACGGGCTCGCCGCGTCCGTATGGACCCGCGACCTCGACAGCGCGTTCCGGCTGGCACGCGGCATCGAGGCCGGTGTGATCTCCGTGAACGCCTACAGCGAGGGCGACATCACCACCCCCTTCGGCGGCTGGAAGCAGTCCGGATTCGGGGGCGTGGAGAAGTCCACCAACGCCTTCGAGCAGTGGACGCGGGAGAAGGCGGTCTGGATCCACACCCGCTGACGCGTCATCACGTCATTGCGTCTGTCCCGTGTCCCGGAGCATCCGCTCCCGCAGACGGACGGGTGAGGTGCCGTGCCACCGGCGCACCGCGCGGCGCAGCGCCCGTTCGTCGGAGAATCCCGCCCGGCGGGCGATGTCGCGCAGTGTCAGTTCCGGACGGAGCAACAACTGCTCCACACGCTCCCGGCGCACTCCCTCGACGAGTGCCTCGTACGTCGTGCCGCACTCGGCCAGCCGACGGCGCAGCGTCCGCTCGCTTGTCGCATGCCGCCGCGCCTGCTCACCGAACGAAGGCGCCACGGGGAGGCTCTGCGCAACGGAGATCTCCAGCACCTCCAGCAGATCCTGCTGGTCACGGCGGGAAGCCAGCTGCGCGTCGAGCATCTCCAGAGTCGACGCGTAGCTCACCGGATCCCGGCCGGGCATCCGGGTGCGGGCCCACGCGGGGTGGATGGCCAGGCGGTTGGCGGGGGCGTCGAACCGGACCGGACAGCCGAACAGGGCAACAAAGGGGTCGTATGGGCGGGGTGGCGGAAAGGAGAACTCCACGACCTTCGGCGCGAAGTCCGGACTGACGGCCAGCCTGGACAGGGCGACCACGGAGGCGAACGCCTCCTCGATCAGGAAGGAAGCCACGACCGGGTCCATGGCGGGATCGGGAAGATCGGCGCGCAGCACGAAGGCGTCGTCCTCCTCACCCGCACCGGCCGACCACACCACCATCACCCCGGACAGGTTCTGGTACCTCACCCCCGTCCCGATGGCGTGCCGCAACGTGTCGTCGGCCATCAGGGCGAAGCCGAGCAGGCCCCACGCGGTCAGGTGCTGCGCTGCACCGACCTTCAGCCCCAGGCGCGCGTCCCCGGTGAGCTCCACCGCACGGCGGATCACCGCGCTGCCCTGCCGGTACGACACCCGCAGCGCGGCGGAACGCATGATCGTCTCGTCCAGCCCGACCTGCTTCAACACGGGCCGCAGATCGATGCCGCGCTCGTCGGCGACCGCGACCAGGCAGCGCAGGATGTTCGGCTGGATCGTCGCCGACGTGCTGCGGCTGGTCCCGGGAGGGTCCGCCGGGCCGGGGGTAAGGGACATCGCACTCACCTTCTCCTCGGTGACCACCGTAGGCAGCCGGCATCACCGGGCGCATGCTCTTGGCCCCCGAAGCCCCCTCTACGGCCCCTGGCGCCCCGACCTTGCCTTCCCCGCCTGGCTACGGTTTGCGCAACCTGCACCCGTTCGACTCGCGGACGCGTCGGGACGCAAGGACAGGCTCGATGGACTCGGAGCAGCAGGGCTGCCGTACCGGTCAGTCCGTCTTCGTCGACGGTGAGGAATGCGGGGAGAGGGTCTGTTCGGCCCAGATCGTCTTGCCGGTGTACGTCTGGCGTGTGCCCCAGCCCTGGGTGAGCTGGGCGACGAGGAGCAGGCCGCGGCCGCCTTCGTCGAAGGTGCGCGCGCGGCGCAGGTGGGGGCTGGTGTTGCTGGCGTCGGAGACTTCGCAGATGAGGTTGCGGTCGCGGATGAGTCGGAGCTGGATGGGAGCGCCGCCGTAACGGATGGCGTTGGTGACGAGTTCGCTGACGACCAGTTCGGTGACGAAGGCGGCCTCGTCCAGGCCCCATGCGGCCAGCTGTCGGGTGACGTTCTTACGGGTCTCGGCGACCGCTGAGGGATCGGGCGGCACGTCCCAGGTGGCGACATGGGCCGCGTCCAGGGCGCGGGTGCGGGCCATCAGCAGCGCCACGTCATCGGCGGGTTGGTCCGGGAGAAGCGACTGGAGCACGGTGTCGCAGGTGCTCTCCAAGGACGGAGCCGGCCGGGCCAGGACCCTGCGCAGTGCGTCGAGGCCTTCGTCGATGTCGCGGCCGCGGGCTTCGATGAGGCCGTCGGTGTACAGCGCGAGAATGGTTCCTTCGGGCAACTCGATCTCGGTGACTTCGAAGGGCAGGCCGCCCAGACCCAGCGGAGGGCCTGCCGGGACGTCGGGGAACACCACGGCGCCGTCCGGGGTCGCCAGTGCGGGCACGGGGTGGCCCGCGCGAGCCATGGCGCAGCGCCGGGAGACCGGGTCGTAGACGGCGTACAGGCAGGTCGCGCCGATGTCGCCGGCGGTGCCGGCTGTGCTCTCGGCCTCGGCGGACAGGTGGATGACCATGTCGTCCAGGTGGGTCAGCAGTTCGTCGGGCGGGAGGTCGACATCGGCAAGGGTGCGCACGGCGGTGCGTAGTCGTCCCATGGCGGCCGACGCCTGGATGCCGTGGCCGACCACGTCGCCGACGACGAGCGCGACCCGGGCGCCGGACAACGGGATCACGTCGAACCAGTCGCCGCCGACGCCGGCCTGCGTACTGGCGGGGAGGTAGCGGGAGGCGACGTCGACGGCGGCCTGCGGGGGCAGTCGCTTCGGCAGGAGACTGCTTTGCAGAGTGAGGGAGGTGCGGCGCTCGCGGGTGTAGCGGCGGGCGTTGTCGATGCAGACAGCGGCCCTGGCGGTGATCTCCTCGCCCAGGAGCAGGTCGTCCTGCGCGAACGGTTCCGGGCGCCGGTGGCGGGAGAAGGTGGCCACGCCGAGGGTGATGCCGCGGGCCCGCATCGGCACGGCCAGCACGGAGTGGAAGCCGTAGCGTCGCATCCGCTCGGCCCGGTCCGGGGTCTGGCTCGCCACCCGGTCCATCGCGGAAGCGGTCACGTTCTCGATCAGCGGCTGGCCGGTGGTCAGGCACCGGGCCGCAGTCGAATCGTCCGGGTACGCGGCCACCGTTCCGCGCTTCACCACGACCTCGGGGCAGCCCTCCAGCACGGACTGGTAGGCGACACGGCGCAGCATGACGGGGCTGGGCGGCGAGCCGGCGGGCGGGTCGTCGCCGCCTTCGATGGCGGGAAGCAGGTCGACGGTGACGAAGTCCGCGAGTTGCGGGGTGGCCACATCGGCGAGTTCCTGCGCGGTCCGGGCGAGGTCCAGGGTGCTGCCGATGCGGATGCTGGCCTCGTTGAGCAGGACCAGGCGCCCTTTGGCCTGGTGTTCCTCGGTCACATCATGTGCGGAAAGGAGCACTCCCCGTATCGCGCCCTCGCCGTCCCGCACGGGGGTGAGCAAAGTCGTCCAGACGGTCTCGCTCTCGTGGCCCGCCAGGTGCAGGGACTGCTGCAGATGCTGCTGTTCGCCGGTCTCCAGCGCCCGCCGCATGCACTGTTCCGTCCGGTCGCTCTCCGGGTCGACCACGATCTCCGACACGCGCAGCCCCCGCATCGCCGCTTCGGGCAGACCGATCACACGCTCCATGTCCGCGTTCGCCCGCCGCAGCCGCAGGCCGGTGTCGTAGAGCGCCGTCGTGAACGGGGACCGGGTGAACGCCCACATCACCAGCGCGTCGTCGTGGAGCGGCGACGCCGACCGGTCCAGGGGGGAGACCAGGAGCCATTCGCCGCCCCCTTCGTCCTCACCGTCGGGCTCAAGGCGGTGGGCCAGAAGATCTACTGCGAGGTGGTGGCCGTCCCGATGCAGGAGAGTCACCGGCCCGTTCCACCTCGGCAGCGCTTTCAGGGAACGCAGCGTCTCGGCGGGCGGCTGCTTTGCGAGCAACGATGCCGCGGGTCGGCCGATGACTTCCGTGGACCGGTATCCGAGCAGCTGCTGTGCTCCCTCGCTCCATCCGGTCACGATGCCGTTCGAGTCCACGCCGGCTCCGGCCGTGGCCGACTCGTCGATGGGGTCGTCCGGCCGCCACGCAGCCCGGCCGTCGCCGGTGTTGGAGCCCGTCGTCGCGTTCATCCGCCCTCACTTCGGTCTCTCCACCGTGCGTCCCGGCCCGGCCACGAGCAACCGATGAAAGGTAGTAGGACATATATCCTGGTTAAGGGCATATAGGGAAGTATCCATGTGTCGGGGCTGGAGGGTCGTGCCATGACTGTCACCGGCGAGGAGACGTGGCCGGACGCGGCCGAATGGACCGGAAAGATCTACAGTGGCGGTTGGCGGCAGTCCGAGGGCGGGGTCCAGCAGGTGAACGAACCCGCCACGGGAGAGCGGCTGGCGGAGGTGGGCGTGGCAGCGCCCGCGGATGTCGCCCGGGCCGGGGCCATGGCCGCCCGAGCTCAGCGGGCCTGGGCCGAGAGGGCACCGCAGGAGCGCGCCGAGGTCCTGCTCCGCGCCGCTCGGGCACTGCGCGACAATCACGGGGCGATTCGTGAGTGGATCGTCAGGGAGTCCGGAGGCGTCCCGGCGAAGGGCGACTACGAGATCGCGGCCGGACTCAGCCAGCTGGCGCAGGCCGCTGGACTCGCGTCGCTGCCCCGCGGCGAGATCCTCAGCCCGTCGGTACCCGGCCAGACCAGTTACGCATGGCGGGTACCGCTGGGGGTGGTCGGCGTCATCAACCCCTGGAACGCCCCCCTGCTGTTCGCCATGCGAGCCCTGGCGCCCGCGCTTGTGCTGGGTAACGCCGTTCTGCTCAAGCCCGATCCCCACACACCGGTGTCCGGCGGTGTCGTCGTGGCGCGGTTGTTCGAGGAGGCCGGACTGCCCGGGGGGCTGCTCCATGTCCTGCCCGGAGGCCCCGGCACCGGTGAGGCGGTCGTGGCCGATCCCCACGTCGCCATGGTCGCGTTCACCGGCTCCACCGAGGCGGGGCGGGCGGTCGCTCGCGCCGCGGGCGACGGGCTCAAGCGGGTGGCCCTGGAACTGGGTGGCAAGAACTCGATCGTCGTGCTCGACGACGCGGACATCGACTCCGCCGCGGCAGCCGGGGCGATGAGTTCCTTCGGTTATCAGGGACAGGCCTGCGTCGCCGCCGGACGTCACCTGGTGTACGCCGACCTCGTGGAGCCGTACACCGAGGCGCTGATCAGGGCGACCAAGGCGCTGCGGGTCGGCGACCCCCGCGAGAAGGGCGTGGCCCTCGGCCCCGTGATCAGCGAGCGCCAGGCTGTGAGGGTCGAACGCATCGTGGACGAGAGCGTGGCTGCCGGGGCGCGGGTGCTGACCGGCGGACGCCGCCACGGGCTGTTCTACCCGCCCACCGTTCTGGACCACGTCGAGCGGACCATGCCCGCCTTCACCGAGGAGATCTTCGGGCCTGTCGCCCCTGTCGTGACGTTCCGCACCGACGAGGAGGCCATCGAGATCGCCAACGACACGGAATACGGTCTGACGGCGGCTGTGCACTCCCGTTCGGTGTCGCGGGCCGCGGCCATCGCCGAGCAGTTGCGCACCGGCATGGTGCACCTCAACGACGTCTCCGCCAAGGACGCCGCGAACGCCCCGTTCGGCGGGATGGGAGCATCGGGCAACGGCTCCCGCATCGGCGGCACCGCCAACCTGGAGCAGTTCACCCAGTGGCGCTGGATGACGGTCCTGGATTCCGCGTAATCGCGCGGTGACGACTGGCGCGACCGACGAGTACCAGCAGCCCGGGTGTCTCCGGCTGCCCGAGGCGGTGTCGGGACGCGTTCGGGGCGATCAACAGCTCGGGGGCCTCGCTGCTTGCGCGTCATGGACCGTCACCTCCGCCGCTCCACGGCGGGCACCCGGTTCACTCGCCAGGCCCCGCGGCAGGAGCCGCCGAACGGCGGGCTGCTGACGGCCCGTCGGCAGAGGCGGCCGGAGTGCCGGTGGCCGGCACCGTCGCGGCCGGTGTCGCGCCGTGGTGGCGTTGGCGGTGGGTGTAGGCGGTGATCGCCTGCCACAGGTCGCGGCGGTCGGCGTCGGGCCACAGTCCCGGAGTGAAATGGAGCTCGGCGTAGGCCGTGTGCCAGGGCAGGAAGTTCGAGACGCGCTGTTCGCCGCCGGTGCGCCAGAGCAGGTCCACGTCCGGCATGTCCCCGAGGGGCAGATGGCGTGCGAAGTCGTCCTCGGCGATCAGATCGGGCTCCAGATGGCCGGCGCGGGCCCGGTGAGCCAGGGCGGCGGCCGTGCGGGTGAGCTCGTCCCGGCCGCCGTAGTCGATGCACATCGTCAGCGTCAGGCCGGTCCGGGCGCGGGTGGTGCGCTCCCGCAGATGCAGGAGATCGACCAGGTCCGGAGGCAGACGCCCGGCGCGGCCGTGCCAGCGCAGCCGGACGTCGAGTTCCCCGAAGGGGTTCTCCGTCAGTTCGCCGCGCAGCAGGTCGAGGATCGCGTCGACCTCCTCAGGGTCGCGACGCCAGTTCTCGGTGGAGAACGTATAGAGCGTCAGATGGCGCAGGCCGATCTCCAGCGCCCCGTGCACCACCTCGCGGACGGTGACGGCACCGGCGCGGTGGCCCTCGTGCCGGGGCAGGCCGCGCTGCTGGGCCCAGCGGCCGTTGCCGTCCATGATCACGGCGACATGGGCGGGCAGCAGGCCGGGCGGGATCCGGGGCGGCTGCTCACCACCGGGATGGGGCGGCGGCTGCCGGAAGCGGCCGGTGGACGCCGGCCGGGCGGGTGCCGGTGACCGGTGCGGGCCGGGGCGGTGCCGTGGCGGAACCGTCAGCGGGGTCAGACTCCAGGCCAGGGCCGCGCGGGTCCGGGCGGGGGCGAGGATGCGGGCCCGGACCCGCAGCGCGGGCCGGGGCGGGGAGCGCAGGAGGGCCGGGCCTGCGGCGTCGACGGCGTCGAGCTGGGCGCGCAGCAGGGCGGCCATGGTGTCCAGGACCGTCGCGGAGCCGGGGTGCATGCCGCGGGTGAGGGCCTCGTGGGTCACCCACTGACGGGCCAGGCCGGTCAGCTGCGTGACCAGGGCGGCGACGGCGGGGCTCCAGCGGCGCCGCGTCAGGTCGGCCGCGGACCCGGGGTGGCGGTCGAGGACCTCGGCGGGCAGCAGCAGGTCGCCCTGGGCGAGGTCGGCGGACAGGTCGGTGAGGATGTCGGTGAGCCGGACGCCGTCGAGGAACTCCTCGTAGGCCTCCCGGGTGTCCAGACGCAGCGCCACGGGGACACCGGCCCGGTCGAAGACGGTGCGGACCAGCCCGAACCACGGCAGGAGGTTGTCCCGGCCCCAGGCGCGCCACTGCGCCCAGTCGGCGAAGTGCCTGCCGCGGGTGTCGTCCCGGACCTGGGCCATGGCGTCCCGCAGCTCCGACAGGTCCAGACGCCAGCGGCAGGCGGTGTCCACCAGAGCGTGGCGGATCGGGTCAGGGCTGGAGCCGGTGGGCAGTTCGCGGTGCAGGGCGGTGATCCAGGACTCGACCCGGGCGGCCCGCTCGGCGGCGGGCGCGGTGCGGTCGTCGCCGAGGTCGTCGAGCGCGTTGGCGGCCGCCCACAGGGCGTGGAGCGCCGGGCGCAGGGCCGGCGGCACCAGCTGGATCAGCGCGTACTCCGCAGGGTCCTGGTCCTTCGTCCGGCGCCGGCACAGCCGGTAGGCCGCCCGCAGGGCCGGATCGGCGCCGGTCACCGGCCGTCCGGCGGTTTCCGGGGTCACCTGTCGGTCGGCCGGTGTGGTGGTCGCGGGAGGCACATCGCTCACACTGAGGACGATACGTCCTGGTTGCGCGCGGTGATCACAGGGGCCGGGCGCGCGTCAGCGATCCACCCCGGACACCGGGCCGGGTGCGTCACGGCCCCGGCCCCGGGTCCGGCCGCACCGCCTCGGTGATGCCGGCCCGGGCCGCCTCCAGCTGAGCGGCGAACGCGATGCCGAGGAACAGGGCCACACCCGTCAGGTTGGCCCACAGCAGCAGGGCGACGAAGGCCGTCAGCGGCCCGTACACGGCACCGAAGGACCCGCTCTCGGCGACGTAGAGCGCCAGCAGCCAGGTGGCCGTGATCCACAGCACCAGATGGACCGCCGAGCCGAACGCCAGCCAGGTGTAGCCCGGTTGGTCCCGGCGTGGCGACCAGCGGAAGATCACCGCCGAGGCGACCCAGGCGAGCACCACGCCCAGCGGCACGTCGAGAGCGCGCCACCAGTCGAGCCAGGTGCGGGACCAGCCGAGGGCCTGCACCACCGCGCCGCCGACGGCGTCACCGGCCACGAGCACCAGGAAGCCCAGGACCATCGGCATCCCCGCGGCGAGGGCGAGCAGCAGGGACCGGCCGTACTTGAACAGGAAGGGACGGTCCCGCTCGATGCCGTAGATGCGGTTGGCGCCGCGCTCGACCTGGGCCATCGCCGAGGCCAGGTTGAGGACGGCGAAGCCCAGGCCCAGCCACATGGCGACCGCGCCCCAGACACCGGAACCAGCACTGCGTTCCGTACTGCCGAAAGCGTCCTCGATCAGCTTCGCGCTGGCGCCCGGGACGATCTGGCCGAGCGTGAGTTCGATGATCCGCCCCACACTCTCCGTGTGCACGGTGGTGGCCACGCCGACCAGGGCGATGGTGAACGGCACCATGCCGAGGACCACCTGGAAGGCGAGGGAGCGCGAGTTGCTGAATCCGTCCGCGTAACGGAACCGGGTGAACGCGTCGATGAGCAGTCGGCGGCCGCCGTAGCGCCGCAGCGCGGTGAACGCCTCGTCTCCGGAGAGTTCCTCCCCGATCATGTCCCGGGTCTGCGGGACGTGCACAGCGGTGCCCATCGAGAAGGTCTCCTTCTGCCTGCCCTGTGTCCGGGACCAGCATGCCGGGAGATCCGGCCGCGTGGTGGGTCAGAAGGGCAGGCGACCGCGCGTGCGGCGCCCGGCCGAGCCGCTGCGGCTCACGGCGCGGGAACTCGAGTGGAAGGGCTTGCTGAACAGCCTGCCCAGCGCACCGGGAGCCTTGCCGCCGGCGCGGGCGCCCGCGCCGAGAGAACGCTGGGTGCCGCGTTCGGGGTGGCGCGAGAGACGGGGGACGAGGAAGGCCAGGACGGCCAGGAGCACGCATCCGGCGAGGACGGCGGCAATGATCACGGGCAACTCCCTTGAGTGGTGGGGAGATACGGGTGCCCCGTCGCGTCACCTCCATGTGGCCTGCTAGGCGCCGGTTCCGTCCGTTCCGTCGTCTTCGCCCTCGGCGCCGGCCTCTTCGCGGTCGCCCTCCGCCTGGGACGGGGTGGGACGCGGGGTCGTGTCCCGCTCGTCGTCGCGGTCGCCCTCGGCCTGGGACGGTGTGTGGTCGCTCATCGTGTTCCTCCTTGTGCGGTCGCCGGCTGCCGGGTACCCCGGTGGGGTCGGGAGCACCGGCCCCGCGCGCGGTACCACTGGCCGGCCAGCAGCACGGCCAGGACGAGTTCCACCGCGTCACCGCCGTAGTACATGAGCTGCGAGGCGGCGTGCAGGTCGGCGGGGGTGTGGGCGGTGCCGGACGGGCCCGTGGCCCACAGGCTCTTGGCGAGGATCGCGTGGGCCGCGGAGGCGGCCAGCAGGGTCCCGCCCCGCACGGCCCAGCCGGGCCGGTGACGGATCGGGTCCACGGCGAGGAGCGCGAAGGTGAAGAGGGTGCCCGCGGCGAAGAGGTGGAGGTACACCAGCGGGTCGTGGTGGACGGAGGGCGGGAGCGGGGCCCGGTAGAGGAGCCACAGGCCGCCGATGTCCAGGACCGCGGCGACGGGTGGGAAGACGAGCGCCGTGACGAGGCGCGAGCGGGTCAGCGAGACCAGGGCGCGGCGGCCGGGCGGCGGGAGGGTGCGCAGGGCCAGCGTGACGGGCCGGGACAGGACGACCGGCAGCGGGGCCATCATGCCGGCCGTCAGATGGGCGGCCGTGTGCGCGGTGAACGGCGGCAGCCACGCCCCCCACGGCACGGCGAACGCGGCCACGAGCAGCCCCCCGCCCAGCCAGAACCCGGCGTCGCGGCGCACCGGCCAGCGATCCCCGCGGCGCCGCAGCCGGGCGGCGCAGGCCGTGTAGAGCAGACAGCCCACCAGGACGAGCACCGGCAGGGGAGCCGGGGGCGTCACCGCACCCCCCTCCGCCGGCCGCGGCGTCCGGGGAGAGGGCCGGCTGATGGGGGCAGG
>NZ_JBEOSZ010000030.1:29800-92931 GCF_040303285.1 Streptomyces sp. NPDC096046
AGGGCGGTGGTCATGTGCGGTGGTCCGGTGTGCGGTCCGGGGGCGGCTCCCGTGGCGGATTCGGTGTGGGTGCGGCGGGTCGTGTGCGTGGCGCGGGGCGGTGGGGAGGAGCGGGCCCGTGTCCCTGGCGGGTGGTCGGCTGATGGGGGCAGGGCGGTGGTCATGTGCGGTGGTCCGGTGTGCGGTCCGGGGGCGGCTCCCGTGGCGGATTCGGTGTGGGTGCGGCGGGTCGTGTGCGTGGCGCGGGGTGGTGGGGAGGAGCGGGCCCGTGTCCCTGGCGGGGCGGCTGGGGGCGGGGGCTCGGCGGCCGGGGGGCGGTGGCATCTCGCCCGTCCCGGGTCGCGGTCACGGGGCGCGGAGCCCATGGCGTTCTCCTCGGCGGAGGCGGGCCGGAGCGGGCCGCCGGGTACCCGGGCCCTCCGGCGCGAAACCGGGCGCCTCTCCGGCCCTTCAGACCGCGCGGCGCCTCGCGACGGCCCTCTGCAACGCCGTGCGCAGCTCCGGCGACGGCGGCGGGCCGTCCGCTTCCGCACTCGCCGTCACCGCCGCCGCGACATCCCGCAGCTTCGTGTTCGACAGTTGCGACGCCTCCCGCAGGATGTGCCACGCCTCGTCGGACGTACAGCCGTGGGTGGCCATGAGAATGCCCCGGGCCTGGTCGATGACCGGGCGCGAGGCGATGGCCTGGCGAAGTTGCTCGACCTCTTCCCGGAGCACGTGCAGACACTCCGCGCGTTCCAGGGCGACCGCCGAGGAGGCCGGAGCGGCCGGTGCCGACGCGAAGACCCGGCCGACGGCGTCCGGATCGGTCAGCGGGTCGGTCGTGTCCAGGCCCGCCAGCTCCAGGATCCGGCGCGGCTGGCCGTTCCAGTTCGTCGCCGTCACCGTCCGCGACCACTGCCGGCCGTGGTCGGCCAGCACGTCCAGGAACTGCAGGCCGGCCGTGTCCATGAAATGCACGCCCCTCATGTCCAGCTCGACCCGGGTGACGGTGGCCGGCAGGTCGGTCAGGGTTCTGTCCAGGATCTCCGCGCAGCCGTGGACGAGCTCGCCCCGGGGGGTGAGCTCGGCGCGGTCCGCGTCGACGCGGCCACAGATGACCAGGGTGTCCAGCCCTCCTGTGAGTCGTGGTGATGCCGCTGAGGTCATGTCACCGCCTTGTCGGTCCTCGTCGGTCGTGTTCGTCTCGCCGGCCTGCATGACGTCACTCGCCCCCGTGGACGTCGGTGTGACGTGCGCCTGCCCGCCGTACGGCGTACTACACACGGTTCCGGGGAATGAGGTTGTCCCGTACGGGTACGAGCGCTGTGGTCCGCGAGAAGCGTGGGGAGAGGGGCTTGAACACTCGGCAGCAGGTGTCGGCGACCGGCCCGGGCGGACCTGTGCCGGGCTTGGCGGTGTTTCCGCTGGCCGGGCAGCAGGGCGTGAGGGCAGCCGGTGAGGTCGGCCTGACGACGCGTGCGATCTGGGAAGGCGTACTGGAGCAGGCTGTCCGTGAGGATGAGGACGTGTACTACTTGGAGCTGTCCGAGGTGACGTTCGTCGACGTGGCGGGCGCCGATGCGCTCGCGACGGCCGCCGGGCGGCTCGGGGACGGCCGGAGGTTCGTGGTGCGCCGGCCGCCGGCGGCGCTGCGGCGCACGCTCGACCTGCTGTGGCCCGGCCAGACGGGGATCGAGGTGTCGACGTGACGACCACCGCGGTGACCGAGCCCTTCGGGCCCCTCGATCCCTTCGCCCACCCCGCGCTCTTCTACCGGGACGAGCAGGAGTACCTCGACGGCACCCTGCCCTTCGTGCACGCCGGCCTGGAGGCGGGCGAGCCGGTCGCCGTCGCCGTGCCCGGCAAGAACCTCACCCTGATCAGGGACGCGCTGGGGGACGCCGCCGAGTCCGTGCGGCTCCTGGACATGCGCGAGGCGGGCCGCAATCCCGGGCGGATCATCCCCGGCGTGCTGCGTGCCTTCGCCGACGCCCAGCCCGACGGCCGCCGGGTGCGGATCATCGGCGAGCCGGTCTGGGCGGGCCGCTCCGACACCGAGTACCCGGCCTGCGCCCAGCACGAGGCGCTCATCAACGCCGCCTTCCGGGGCCGTACGGCGACCATCCTGTGCCCGTACGACATCGCCCGGCTGCCCGAGCACTTCGTCGCCGACGCCTACGCCACCCACCCCACCGTCATCCACCCCGGCTCCGACGTCGCCCGGGAAAGCGGCGCCTACGCCCCCGAGGACGTCGTCAGCCGCTACAACCAGCCGCTGGAGCCCGTGCGGGAGGCGCTGACGTTCGCCTTCGACTCCGACTCGCTCTCCCAGGCCCGGCACGTGGCCGTCGGGGAGGGCGTGCGGCTCGGCCTCGTCGGCGTCAAGCGGGAGGATCTGGCCCTCGCCGCGGCCGAGCTCACCACCAACAGCGTGGTGCACGGCGGCGGTGCGGGCGTGCTGCGGCTGTGGGCCGAGGAGGGGTACGTGGTGTGCGAGGTCCGCGACGAGGGGCGGCTCGCGGACGTCCTGGCCGGACGCCGGCCCGTGCCCCGCGACCAGCGCGGCGGGCGCGGGATGCTGCTGGTCAATCTGATCGCCGACCTGGTGCGGGTGCACCGGAGCGACAGCGGGACGACCGTGCGCTGCTGGTTCGCCCGCTGACCGGCCGCTGACGCTCAGGAGCCCAGCGGGTCCAGGGCCAGCGGCGCGATCCTGCCCTCCAGCATCGCGCCGAGACCCTGCACGGCGCACACGTCCGGGCGCTCGGCGATGTGCACCGGCATGCCGGTCGCCTGCCGCAGCATCTGGTCCAGGCCCGGCAGCAGGGCGCTACCGCCGACCATCATGATCCCCCGGTCGGCGAGGTCGGCGACCAGGTCGGGCGGGCAGGCCCGCAGCACCTTGCCGATGCCGTCGAGGATCGCGGTGAGCGGTGTCTGGATGGCGTCCCGGACGGCCGCGGTGTCGACCTGGACGGAGCGGGCCAGTCCCGTGGCGACGTCCCGGCCGTGGATCTCCGTGGAGGCCGGGCCCTGCGGGGTGAGGCCGTTGCCGGACAGGGCGAGTTGCAGCGGCCGGACCGACTGGCTCGGCAGCATCAGCTCGTGCTCGTGCCGCAGGTGCTGCACGATCGCCTGGTCGACGGCCTCGCCGCCCACCGGGATGCGTTCGGCGGTGACGATCGCGCCGAGCGACAGCACCGCCACCTGCGTGGCCGCCGCCCCGCACACCATGATCATGGTCGCCTCGGGCTGCTCCATGGGCAGTCCGCAGCCGACTGCCGCGGCGATGAGGGTGTCGACCAGTTCCACCCGGCGGGCGCCCATGCCGACGAGTGTCTCGATGCACGCGCGCTGCGCCAGCGGGTCGGCGTCGTGCGGGGTGCAGGCCGCCGCCCGCAGGATCGGCTTGCGGCGCAGCGCGCGGCGCATCTTGTCGCCCAGCAGGTGCCGCAGCATGCGCTGCGCCATCTCGATGTCGACGACGGTGCCGCCGGACACCGGCCGGGCCACCCGGATGTAGTCGGGGGTGCGGCCCGTCATCTTCTCCGCGAGTTCGCCGACCGCGATCAGCGCCCCGGTGCGGGTGTTCACGGCGGCGGCGGACGGCTGGTCGACGACGAGACCCGCGCCCTTGACGTAGACGCGGGTGCGGGCCGCCCCGAGGTCGACGGCGAAGTGGCAGCGGCGCAACTGCTCCAGACTGGCGGTCATGGCAGGTCCTCCCGAGAGCACAGACCGTGGGGGGCCGCCAGGTGGCGGGCCTCGCGGGCGTGGGTCCGCCGGGTGGCGGGCCTCCTTCGCATGGTGCGCGGGAGCGGGCCCGGCCGCCTTTCCTGGAGGGCCGGGCGGGGCGCCGCCGAACGGGGGTATCGACCTCCGGTCACAGGGAGTGCGCGGCCTCCAGCAGGGGCGCGAGGGAGGGCACCGTGGTCTCGCAGCCGGCCTCGCGCAGCCGCCGGTCGATGGTGGTGTTCCGGGCGAGGCCGATGAAGCGCAGCCCGGCCCGCCGGGCGGCGGCGAGTTCGGCGAGCCCTTGCCGGAGCTGGGCAGGGAGACGCGGTGGTGGGCCTGGTGCGGGGTGTGGTCCACCTCGGAAGGTACTTGATGACGCGGTCGGCATGCACCGTACTCATCCGCCGACGGTCCCCCGGGTCACCCCCAGCTCCACCAGGTCCTGCGGACGGATGCGGAGCTGGTCCGCGGTCGCCTCCACCGCGCGCGGCGGTCGTTTCAGGATGGCCGCCGCGAGCTCCGGGGCGATCACCGAGAAGTAACTGTCGGGTGTGGCCCAGGTGTTGCCGGGAGCGGCCAGGGCCAGCGCGCCGCCGGAGCCGCCCTCACCGATCACCAGCGTGGTCACCGGGGTGCCGACGCTCGCGACCGCGCCGAACAGGTCGGCGATCGCCGCGCCCGCCCCCTGCCGCTCCGCCTCCGCGTCGTTGGCCGCTCCCGGGGTGTCCACCAGGGTCAGCACCGGGATGCCGAGCCGGTCCGCGAGACGGATCAGCCGGGCGGCGGTGCGGTATCCGGCCGGCCGGGTCGCGCTCCCGGTCTGCGCGGCGTACGCGACCGTACGGCCCTCGTGTGTGCCGAAGCCGCAGAGCATGCCGTCCGGGTCGGTGCCGCCGCAGCGGTCGCCGCTGATCGCGACCCGCTCGGTGAAATACGCCTCCAAGTAGGCCGTGGCACGCGGCCGCCGGGAGGAGCGGGCCCGCCGGACGGCGTCCCAGCCCGTGGCGGGCAGGACCCCGCACTCGCCGAGCGGGTCGGGCGGTGGGGCGGGCGTGACCGACGGGCACGTCAGCAGCCGCAGCCACCGTCCCAGCGTCTCGCGCAGCTCCTCCGGCCGTACGACCGCGTCCGCCGCGCCCGCCGCGACCTGCGCCTCGGCCGTGTACGCCGCCGGGTCCGCGTCCGCCGGCCGCACCCGGGAACCGGCGAAGCCGACCTGGGCACCGGGCAGCGCGAGCACCACGTCGGCGCCCGCGCCCAGGGTGGCCCACCCGCCCCCGGTGGTCGGGTCGCGCAGGACCGCGACCTGCGCGAGACCGGCCTCCCGGGTGAGGGCCGACTGACGGGCCACCCGCTGGAGTTGGGTCAGCGCGAGCATGCCCTCCTGCATCCGGCTGCCGCCCGTCGCCACCAGCGGCACCACCGGGAGGCGGCGCTCACGGGCGCAGGCGTACGCCGCCTCCAGCCGGTCCCCGGTGCGCTCACCGAGGGAGCCGCCGAGGAAACCGAACTCGAACGCGAGCAGCACGGCCCGGGTGCCGCCGACGCGGGCGGTGCCGCACACCACGGACTCCTGCTCGCCGGTGCGTTCGGCGGCCCGCGCGCGGGAGTCGTCGTAGCCAGGCCAGGCGAGCGGGCCGTCGGGCCTCGACGGCCTCGCGGGGACGGGAAGTTCGGCGAACGTGGCCTCGTCGGCGAGGGCGGTGACGACGGCGCGGGCGGAGAGGCGCTCAGTCATGGGCCAGCGCCCGCTTCAGGATCTTCCCCATGTCGTTGCGGGGCAGCGCGTCCAGGTGATGGACGACCCGTGGCCGCTTGTGCGGGGCGAGCCGTTGCGCCACATGGTCCGCCAACTCCTCCAGCCCGGGCGGCGACTCGGGGTCGGCCGGCACGATCCACGCCACGATCCGCTCGCCCAGGTCGGCGTCCGGCTCCCCCGTGACGGCCGCCTCCCGCACCCCGGGGTGTTCCAGGAGCGCGTTCTCGATCTCACCGGCACCGATCTTGTAACCGCCGCTCTTGATCAGGTCGGTGGCCTTGCGGCCCACGATCCGGACGTAGCCGTCGGGGTCGCGCACCGCCATGTCGCCGGTACGGAACCAGCCGTCGGCGGTGAAGGCGGCGGCGGTGGCGTCGGGGCGGTTGAGGTACCCGGTGAACAGGTTCGGCCCGCGCACCTGGATCTCGCCGACCGTCTCCCCGTCGTACGCGGCGACCTCCGAGCCGTCCTCCTCGACCAGCCGCAGCTCCACACCCGGCAGCGGCACGCCGACCGTGCCCGGGCGGGCCTCGCCGTCGGCACGGACGCTGGTGTTCATCAGCGTCTCCGTCATGCCGTACCGCTCGATCACCCTGCGCCCGGTCGCGGTCGCGATCCGGCCGTGGTCGTGCACGGGCAGCGCGGCGGAACCGGAGACCAGCAGCCGCGCCCCGGTCAGGGCCTTCACCAGATCCGGGTCGCTCGTCACGGCCTCCGCGATGCGGTGGTACATCGTCGGCACGCCGAACAGCATGGTCGCCCCGCCGTTCAGCTCCCGGGCGACACCCTGGATGCTGAAGCGGCCCAGGTGCCGCACCGAACCGCCGCGCCGCAGCGGGCCGAGCG
Source organism: Streptomyces sp. NPDC096046 (assembly GCF_040303285.1). Taxonomy (NCBI): domain Bacteria; kingdom Bacillati; phylum Actinomycetota; class Actinomycetes; order Kitasatosporales; family Streptomycetaceae; genus Streptomyces; species Streptomyces sp. NPDC096046. The sequence continues at coordinate 36,123 of NZ_JBEOSZ010000030.1, forward strand.
TACCCAGGACCAGCCCATGCACATGGAACAGCGGCAGCCCGTGGACGAGGACGTCGTCGCCGGTCCACCGCCAGGCGTCGGCCAGCGCGTCCAGGGTGCCGGCGACGGCCCGGCGCGGGATGACGGCACCCTTGGGCGGGCCGGTGGTGCCCGAGGTGTAGACGATCAGGGCCGGGTCCTCCGCTCCCGCACGGTCCTCGGGGGCGGTGCCGGTGGCGTGCACGTCGACGTCCACCCGGGCGAGGTCCCGCAGGGGGGCGGGGAGTTGGTCGTCCGGGGCGGTGAGCACGAGGCCGGGGGCACTGTCGGACAGGATGTGCCCGAGCTCCTTCTCGCCCGACTTGGGGTTGAGCGGCACGGCGGGCACCGAGGCCATCAGCGCGGCGACGACGGCGACGGCCGTCTCCATCGTGGGCGTCGCCCAGACGGCGACCCGGCGGGCCCGCCCGATGCGTTCCGCCGTCGCACCGGCCGCGGCGGCGAGCTCGCCGTAGGTCAAGGAGCGCTCACCGAACCGCAGGGCGGGCCGGTCGGCCGGGCCACTGGTCAGGGCCGGGAAGAGAGAGGTCACGCGTCACATCTCCTTAGCTGTTCGCCTGTCAGGGTCCCCGGCGGTCCGCCCCCGCCGGGGACGGAGCGCCGCGCCCCGTCAGGCCGCCGCCGGTACGACCGCCACCCTCCCTCCGTACACCATCGGCCGCCGGAAGAAACGCCCGCGGTCGGCGCCCGGTGCGGCCGTCCCGCGTGCGCGCCGGTCTGCCGTGGTCACACGGGGGTGTCGCGGCTCCGGAGCGGATTGTTAGCCTGCGACGGACACCGAGTCGATCGCCTCTACGAGGATGGAGTCGCCGTGGCCGGCACCCCGCGCATCGCCGTCGTCACCTATGACCCTCGCGGCGAGGAGCACACGGATCGGGACCTGCCGGTGCTGGTGGAGGCGCTGCGGGAGGCGGGGGCCGGGGCCGCCGCCGTGCACTGGGACGATCCCGCGGTGGACTGGGCCGGGTTCGATCTCGTCCTCATCCGGTCCACCTGGGACTACAGCTGGCGCGCCCAGGAGTTCACGGCGTGGGCCGAGCGGTGCGGGAAGGCGACGCGGCTCGCCAATCCGGCCGGCATCGTGCGGTGGAACGCCGACAAGCGCTACCTCGGGCAGCTCGCCGAGGCCGGAGTGCCCGCCGTGCCCACCCGGTACGTCGCGCCCGGCGACCCCGTCGACCTGCCCGCCGACCGGGAGTACGTCGTCAAGCCCGCCTCCGGGGCCGGGGCCCGGTACGCCGCCCGATACCCGGCCGGGGAACGGGACGCCGCCGCACGCCAGGTCGAGCGGATGCACGCCGAAGGGCTGACCGTGATGGTGCAGCCCTATCTGGCCGGCATCGACACGCACGGCGAGCGGGCCCTGCAGTTCTTCGGCGGACGCCTGCTGCACGCGAGCGTCAAGGGCGCCGTCCTGGCGCCCGGCACGCCCTACGACGCCGACAAGGTCGCCCATCCCGACCTGCGCCCCTGGGAGCCGACCGGTGCCGAACTGGCCGTCGCCGCGCGGGCGCTGGCCGCCGTGCCCGGGGACGCGGAGCCGCTGTACGCGCGCGTGGACCTCGTCACCGGACCGGACGGGGAGCCGTGGGTGATGGAGCTGGAACTGATCGAGCCGAACCTGTTCCTCGGTCTGCACCCGGACTCCGTGCCGCGCGTCGTGCGGGCGGTGCTGGCCGCCGCCCGCTGATCGGCACGGTGGGCATACGTCCCTCGGTGGGGCTATTGGTGTACTGGTAGGGCCATGCCCCCTCCCGAGCCGGCCCCGGAGCCCGCGCGACGGTCCTGGGCACCGCTGCCGGCGGTGTGAGCCGGGTACTTCATGGTGATCCTGGACGTGACGGTGATCAATGTCGCCGTACCGGTGATCTGGCGGGAGCTGTCGGCCTCGCTCACCGGGATCCAGTGGATCGCGGCACACTGCTCGCCTCCGCCGCGAACCACGGGGCACCGGGATCCGGGATCCGGACCAGCATGGGCATCGGCGCGCTCGTGTGTCTGACCGCGGCGGTCCTCGCGTCGTGGTGGGTACCGGTGAAGCCCCGGCGTTTCGCGCAGGCCCGGTAGGACTCATGTCTCGGCGGATGCCCGGGCCCCTCAGCCCGGACGGCCGGTGACGGACACCCGCTGCACCAGCCCCCAGGTGAACTCCGCGGCGGCCTCCCGCCGCACACCCCGAGCGTCCGGCGCGCTGAAGGCCAGCCCCCAACGGGTCGGTGCCGAGCCCTCCAGGGGGCGGGCCGGGGCGAAGGCACGGGCCGCCTCGTCGACCGTGCAGGACCAGGGGGTGAGATCGTCGAGCGTGCGCAGCTCCGGGCCCGGGGCGCCGGGGGCGCGGACCAGCCACTCGTTCCACACCGCGCGGTTCGGGGCGGTCAGCACCTCGAAACGCAGGGTGGGCCACAGGGGCAGCGGCCACAGCCAGGCCTCGCAGTCCAGGTCGCCGATCCGGCGCGGCGTACGGGATTCCGGTTCGCCGAGGACCGAGCGGTAGCGGGACAGGGGCGTGCGCGAGCGCGGGGAGCGGACCATGGCCTGCCAGCGCTTGTTGGCCTCGCGCATGTCCGCGAGGGAGGCCCCCAGCTGATGACGGGCGTCCTCCACGAGATCCGGATTGTGGTCGGCCATGCGGCGCAGCAGCACCAGCTGGAAGTCGAGCGGGGTGAAGGGGCTAGCGGGGCGCTTCGCGGAGGGCATGGGAACCATCGTCGCCCACCGGCGCGGTGCCCGGGCGGTGGCCGTCCGGGAGGAAGAGCACCGAGTTGACGTAGCGCGGCCCGCGCAGCGGGTCGTACGGCAGGACCCGGCGGAGCAGGCCGTGCGAGACCACGTAGGAGGCGTCCGCCTGGTGCGCCTCCAGGGGGAACCTCGCCAGCGGCACCCACCGGTCGCCGGGCAGCACCCAGCCCTCGTAGCCCAGCAGGGACAGATAGGTCACCACCGGCGCGATCGGCTGGATGCGGGACTCCAGCTCCACGAACAGGGCCGGGCGGTCCCGGGCCAGCAGACCCGTCGCGCCCCGCAGCACCGCCGGTTCGTTGCCGTCCACGTCGATCTTGATGAAGCCGACGTTCCGCAGACCCAGCTCGTCCAGCGTGACACAGGAGACGTCCAGCGCGCGGCCGTGGATGTCGCGCCGCACCAGCGAGGACACGCCCCGGTCGCCGGAGTCGTCCGGCGGCAGCCACAGGCGGGCGATGCCCGGCCGGTCCGAGGCCGCCGCCCGGATCACGCGGACGTTCGGCGGCGCGGCGGCGGCCAGCAGCCGGGCCAGATGGGGCACCGGCTCGACCGTCACGACCTGTTCGGCGAGGCCGGCCAGGCGGTGCGTCCAGGGCCCGTACCAGCCGCCGACGTCCACCGCCGTGCCGCAGTCCGGCGGGCACAGCTCGGCGAGCCGCGCCAGCTCCGGTTCGAACCGGGGATACAGCGCCCGGGCCGCCGCGGCCACCAGACGGGTGGGCAGGAGAGGGGCGAGGCGCGCTGCCAGGCTGGTCACGGTGCCATCCTCTTGAGGAGTTCCTCGTGCACGTCGTCCGGCACCTGCTCGCCCGAGGAGGGCAGCAGCTGCGGAATGCCGTCGGTGATCGGGTAACGGCGGTGCAGGCGCGGGTTGTACAGCGCCTCCTCCTGCCCGGCCTCCTCGGCCAGCAGGTGCAGCGGGCCCTTGTCGATCGGGCAGGCGAGAATCCTGAGCAGCGGGTCGTCGGGCTTCATGGGGATGCCAGCTCCTCGGCGGGTGGGGAGGGTTGGGGAGTGGTGTCGTGCTTCGGCATGGTCAGCAGCACGGCCACCGCCAGGGCCGTGCCCGCCACCCGCAGCGCGAGCCGCAGCGGCTCGTCCGGCAGGGCCTCGCCGAACGAGACCGTGCCGAGCACCGCCGTGAACAGACTGGTGACGGTCGTGCACACCGGCACGATCAGCGACGCCCGGCAGCGCTGGAGCGCCGCCTGCGACATCACCAGGCCGAACACACCGGTGAACAGCAGCAGATACGGATACGGGGAGCTCAGCAGGTCCAGGATCGCGCCGCCGATCCCGCTGGTCGTCAGGTGGCCGGCGACGCCCTTGATGGCAAGGGAGCTGACCCCGTAGAGCAGGCCCACGGCCACCCCGTACTCGACGCCGGTCGTCGGGCGCCGGTGCCGGTTGCGGGTGCGCCGTTCGGCGGAGGCGTACAGCCACACCCCGGCCGCCAGCGAGGGCACGCACACCAGCAGGATCAGCTGGTAGGGCGCGTCCTGGCTGACGGTGTCGGAGCCATCCCGCAGCGACAGCACCACCATCAGCAGCGCCAGCAGGATCGCGCCCAGCGCGTACCGCTCCCGGCCGGAGGTCTCCTCCCCGAGCAGCCGGGCCGACAGCAGCACCAGCAGCACCAGGCCGGAGACGAAGATGCCCTGCGCGGCGGCGATCGGCAGGGTGCGGTAGACGACGAGCTGCGCGGCGAAACCGGCGGCGAGGGCGAGGGAGCCGCCGATCCACAGGGGACTGCCGAGGACGAGGCGCAGCAGCCGGGCCGGCTGCCGGATCGACACCTCGGGCAGGGAGGTGAGCGCCCGTTTCTCCAGTACGAAGCCCAGGCTGTACAGGGTGTTCGCCAGCAGGGCCGCGGCCACTCCCCACCACATGGGTTACGTCCTCCGGGCGTGCAGCAGCAGGATCGACGCGAGCTGCGGCCGGGCGCAGGCCAGCCGGTCCAGCGGCCGCAGCGGGCGCGGCACGCCGTGGAAGGGGGCCCCTTCGAGCCGTACGACGGTGAATCCGGACGCGGCGACGAACTCCCTGAGCGCGCGGGCGGTGTAGAGCCGCAGATGCCCCACGACCTCCTTGCCCGGGCGGCCGTGGATGCCGCGCAGGCTGACCTCCGAGAACACCGGCTGCACCCCGGCCAGCAGCAGGCCCCGGTTGTACCAGGCGGCCAGATTCGGGGTGGACAGCATCAGATGGCCGCCCGGGCGCAGGATCCGCCGGATCTCGTCGAGGGCCGCGTCCGGGTCGACGAGGTGCTCGATCACTTCGCTGAACAGCACGGCGTCGGCCGAGGCGGACGCGAAGGGCAGCCCCCCGCCGGTGAGTTCGCCGCGGACGGCGTACGGGATGCGGGTGCGGGCGCGGCGCAGGGCGTCCTGGGACCAGTCGACGCCGATGACGCGGTGGCCGGGCAGGAGCGGGGCGGCGGTGGCGGCGGCGGTGCCGTCCCCGCAGCCGATGTCGAGGACCGTGCGGGGGGCCCGGGCCGCCGGTCCGAGGGCGCGGGCCAGCATGCGGGCCTGGCGGAGGCTGCGCGGGGTGCCGGAGGCGACCGGGACGGCCGGGTTCTCGTAGAAGTCGCGCAGGTCCCGGGGTGGGCGTCCGGTGGTGGCCGGGGTGGTCACGGGGTCACCTCCGTGGTGTGCAGATAGTGCTCGAAGAGGTCGCGGAGGTGGGCGCCGTCGCCGTGGCCGAGCAGGGCGTTCGACCAGCGCAGGGCCAGATGGAGACGGCCGGCCGTGGAGGCGGTGGTCACGGTCAGGCCCCGCGGCATCCGGGCCGGGGCGGAGAACCAGACGGCGTGCGCGCGGCCCGCCTCCTCCCCGAAGTCCAGCGGGTAGGGGATACGGCCGATGTTGCTGAGCAGGGTCGTCGACGTCCAGGGCGCGGCGGCCCGGCGCAGGGCGCGGGTGAGGGCGGCGCGGGCGGTGACGGGTGCCCAGGGCGCGGTCAGGAGGGCCGCGCCGTGGCCCAGTTGGGGGCGGGGCAGCGACTTCAGGGCACGGGTCCGCTCCGCGGTGCGGCGCAGGAGGGCCGGCATGTCGGTGACGTCCAGCTCCCGCGGCGCGTACGGGACCTCCACCAGACGCGTGCCGTTGCCGATGGGCATCGTCGTGTCACGGGGGCGGTCGTCCACGGGCATGGTGATGCGCAGGGGGCGGGGGCGGGCGCCGTGCTCCCTGTTCCAGTGGGCGATGGTCAGGGCGGTGGTGACCATGAGCTGGTCGTTGACGGTGTAGGGGGAGCCCTTGGGGCGCTGCGGGAGGGGGAGTTCGGTGACGAGCATGCCGTTGCCCGGGGAGGGGTCGGGCGTGCCCCGTGCCACCCGCGCCGGGGGCGACCAGCCGGCCGGGGTGTCCGCCGCCTCCTGGTGGGCTCGAGGCGCGCGGACCGGGGGCGCCGCGGGGGCGTTGTCCCTGCCCCCGTACAGCTCCGCGGCTGTCGCCAGGACGCGGAGGCAGGCGGGCCCGTCGAGGGCGGTGTGGTTGACGGTGAGGAGGAGGACCGAGTCCACCACCTCGAGCCGTATCGGCGGGGACGACGACAACGGCGGCGCGTGGGAAAGGGCCCGGGCCCTGGCGTCCCGCAGGGCCCGGGGGCCCGGCGGGGCGAAGGTCACCACCTCCACATCGGGCTCCGGCGTCAGCTCCCACTCGTAGCGCCGCCGGTACCAGGGCCCCCGCGCCTCCCGCATCAGGATCCTCGGATGCCGGTGCAGGGCCTCCGCGAACGCCTTGCGCAGCCGCGCCTGGTCGAGGGGGCCCGGGAGGTGCACCTCGATGTGGACCGTTTCCGGTTCCGCCTCCTGGAGGCAGTGGCGGGACACCTCGTCCACCACCGGGAACGGAATGCGCGCCGGTGCCGTCATGCGGGCTTGCCCTCCCCCGGGTCGGTCCTCGGCAACCGCTGGGTCGGCGCCTGAGCGGGGGGCTCCTCGCGCAGGCTCACCAGTCCCGCGAACAGCCCGATCAGGGCGAGCAGTTGGGCCAGGTGCCCGAACGCGCCCTCGCCCGCGCCCACCGGTTCCCCGGCCCCGAACACGGCGGCGACGCCCGCACCGGCCAGGGCGGCGAACGCGATCGGCACCAGCAGGGCGTGCCGTCGCGAGGCCAGCAGTGCCAGCGCCGGCACCAGCAGCGCGAACCAGCCCGCGATCACCACGCCGACCAGCGTCAGCGCCGCCGCGCCGAGCCACGGGCCGGGCGGCGGCGGGACCGGCTGGGGCGCGTCGGGGTTGGCGGCGCGGCGCCGCCACAGCGTCAGGCCCAGCAGCACCGCGATGCCGACGCCGCTGCCGATCAGGGCGGCGTCGTACGTCGTGGCCGGCTCGTAGGACAGCTCGACGTCGCCGCCCGCCCCGGCCGGGACCCGCCAGCCCTGCTGCCAGCCGTCCAGCCGCACCGGCGTCAGCTCCTTGCCGTCCAGGGTGGCCTTCCAGCCGTCGTTGAAGTTCTCGTACGTCGTGAGGTACGAGGCCGCGCCCGAGCCGACCGTCACCCGGCGGTGGTCGCCCAGCCAGTCCCGGATCCGCAGGTCCCGCCCGGCCGTCGCGGCCTCGGGGACCGTGCCGCGGGTGAGGGTCACGTCCGTGAGCGTGAGCGGGCCGGCGTCCCCGCCCTCCAGCCGGTGCTCCCCGGCGGGAAGCCGCACCTCGGTGTCGTCCCGGCCGTCCTGGCAGAGCGTCACCTCTACGCCCCGCCGTTCCACCAGGTCCCGTACGGTGCCCTTCACGCTCGACTGGTACAGCTCGCCGTCCAGCGCCACGTCCGGGCCCCTGCCGCACGGCAGGGAGAACGTCCGGGTGCCGTCCGGCTGCGGTGTGCGGTACTGGTCGAGCGACGGGAGGTACGCCTCCGTGAGACCCACCGGGAGGCGCAGGTCCTCGTCGGCGACCGGGTTGTGCAGGGTCAGCGGGGCCGTCTCGGTGATCGTGATGTCGAGGCGGTCGGTGGTGATGGCGGGGAAGCGGACCCAGCCGTTCTTGTCGACACCGGCGATGGCGGCGCCGTCCGGGGAGCTGATGTGCACCTCGGAGGCCCGGGCGGACAGGCCGCCCGCGGGAGCCAGGACCAGTTCGCCGACCGGCTGCTTGCCCTGCCAGCGCAGGTGGATCGTCGGCCGGTCGCCCGCGATCCACGCCGTGGTCAGATCGCCGTCGGTGAGGTTGCGTGCCGCGAGGCCCGCGCCGAGGCGTGCCGTGGAGTCGGCGGTGGCGACGATCCGGGCCTGCTGTTCGGGCGCGACTTCGTAGAGCAACTCGTCGAGTGCCCCGCCCGGCACGGGCACCGCGCTCGCCTTCACCTCGTACGTCCCGGTGGCCGGAGTCGTGAAGCGGCGGTGCAGGCCCGCCTCGGTGCCGGTCGCGGCCAGACCGGTCGGGTCGGAGGTGCGGTGCAGGGAGACGACGGTCGCGGCCGAGGTGGCGTCATCGGCGTCCGTCGGAAGCCGCAGCAGTCGCGTCACCCGCACGTCCGGCAGGTCGATCTCGGAGAAGCCCGCCCCGGTCAGACCGGTCCTGCGCGCCACCGAGTCCACGATCGTGAGCTTCATCCACCGCGTCGCGCCCTCGGGCGCCTCGATCCGCTGGGTCGTGCCGTCGGGCTGGAGAAAACTGGTCTTCGAGCCCTTCTCGGTCTCCACCCGCACCCTCGTCGCCGCCGCCCGCACGCTCTCCTGCGGCAACGGCGTGACCTTGAAGGAGGACGGCATGTCGTAGGGGCCGGTGAAGCCGATGCGCAGCCACTGCCCGTCCGGCGAGTCCGGCGCGCCCTCCGCCCAGGCGGTGTCCGGGTTGCCGTCGAAGGCGTTCACCGGGTCGTACTGCGGGAGGTGGAAGAGCCAGTTGCCGTAGGAGGACGCCGACACCGAGCGGGCGCCGCGCAGTTCGGCCACCGTCTGGTGAGCGATGCCCTCGGAGGGCAGGATCTGGCGCGGTTTCTCGCCCGGGTCCTGCAGCGCGTCCGGCGCGTTGCGCTCGTCGCGCGTGTACGTGTACGAGGTACCGGAGTTGACCAGCCCGAACCGGGTGTCCGCCCGCCGCAGCCCGTCACCCACCACCTGCACGGCAGGGGTGCCGAGCCCGGGATGGTTGTCGCCGGTCAGGACGGCCGCCCGCCCGCGCAGACGTGACGCCAGCGGGAGCAGCGACTCCGGCCCGCCGGAGACCACGGCCGTGTCGGCGACCGGGGCGAGCCCGGCCTGACCGGGACGGATCACGTCGTCCCCCGTCGGCCGGTAGATCTCCACCGCCCGCTGCCGCGGATACAGCCCCTCCACCTGGAGCGGGGCGTCCTGCGCGATCCGGCCGCCGGTCATCACCGGTCCGAGCCCCGTCACCCGCTCGTACCCCGACTGTTCGAGGGTGCGCTTGACGGTCGTGGTGGGCACATGGCCGATCTGGTCGGGGTCGAGGTCGTTGCGTACGACGACGTAGTACAGCCCGGCCCGGCTCAGGTAGTCGGCCAGGCCCGGCACCTCGGCACCGGACATCAGCGCCTGTTCGACGGCGTCCATCGCCCGCCGGTTGCCGGGCGTGCCGAACGGCACGTAGTCGCGCTGCGCCCACCGCGACTCGGCGAGCACGTCGAGCGGCTGGTCGATGGGGGAGCCCCAGGTGTAGACGCCGTGCGCGGTCGCCGGGACGACCAGGGCACGCGAGTCGGGCGAGTACTTCTCCAGCCAGTCGGCCGTGGCCTGCCAGTAGGCCGGGAGCTGCTGGAACGAACCCGGGTTCAGGATCGAGCCGTTGAGGTACGGCCACAGCAGACCGGGCAGGATCAGCACCGCCGCGACCAGCGGGGCGAAACGCCGGCCGCGCACCCGCCGGGCCCCGCGCGGCTCGGCCGCCACCCCCACCAGATGGGCCAGCCCCAGCACCAGCGCCAGGGCCAGGCCCGTCTGGAACTTGTAGATGTTCCGGAACGGCGACAGCCACCCGTCCAGCCAGTCCTGCACCACCCCGTGGAACGGCGCCCCGAACGCCCCGCCGTACCCGGCGAGCAGCACCAGGGCCGTCACCAGCACCGTCAGCACCAGCCACCGCCGCTCCGGCAGGTCCCGCCGGGCGAGTCCGGCGAGGCCGAGTCCGGCCGCGAGCGCCGAGCAGAGGATCACCACGACGGAGGAGGCCACGGTCCAGCCGGCCGGCAGCCACGCGTCACCGAGGTGCAGATAGGCGACCCAGTTCCCGGCGCCGCGCAGCGCCTCGGTCGCCGACATGGTGTCCGTGGTCGTACGCGCCGTCTCTATGTAGGGGAGGAAGTTCTCGCCGTAGACCCCGAGCAGCAGCAGCGGCACCCACCACCAGGCCGTCACCACGATCACGGCCGGTGTCCACCAGGCGATCAGCTTGCGCTGCCGCGGTCCCGGGGGCCGGGACAGCAGGTACAGCCCGACCGGCAGCAGGGACGCCAGGGTCGCGGAGGCGTTCACACCGCCCATGAACGGCACGAGCAGCGCCGAGCGCAGGGCCGCGACCCGGGCGGTGTACCGCTCGTTCGTCAGCGGCAGCAGCACCCACGGCAGGAACGCCCCGGGCAGTGCCGCGGCCGACGTCGACCCGATGACGGTGGTGAACACCGGCCACAGCGCGTACGCCACCGCGGCCGGCAGCCGGGACGCCCCGCTGCCCACCCGCAGCCGCTCCGCCAGCCGCAACGCCCCCCAGAAGGCGACGGACACGATCAGCGACAGCCACAGCCGCTCCGCCAGCCACACCGGCAGGCGCACGAGGTCGCACAGCCAGTAGAACGGCAGCATCGGCCACAGATAACCGACGTACTGGTCCTGGATCCCGCCGAACCCGGCCCGGTCGTGCCACAACTGGCCCAAGTCGGCGAGGAACTGCCCCGGGTCGACCGTGACACCGAGCTTGGTGTCGAAGGTCTGCCGCCCCGGCCGCACCGCGAGGAACAACACGAACACCACGGCCCAGAAGCCCAGCAGCCAGCGCCGCGACCGCGGGCCGTCGGGCGGTCCCGCGGTGGTCGCGGTGGGAACGGCTGCCGGGGGAGGAGCCTGGACCGTGGTTGTCATGTAGGGCACCGCCGCAGAATGAGGAGGAGGTTCCAGGTGGCGAACTCGCGGATGCCGGGCGCCTTGACGACGGTCTCCGCGAGGAACGGCCAGTAGCGGGAGCGCGCCGAGACGACCGTGACGTCGTCCCGGGCGCGCACCTGCCTGAGGGTGGAGCCGATGTGCACCGCGAACAGGTTCTCGCCGAGCGTGTGCTTGGCGGGCCGGCCGGTCCGCCGCAGGTAGCGGGCCCGGGCCCGCTCGGCGCCGAAGTAGTGCCACGGGGCCCACTCGTGCCCGCCCCACGGCGACAGCCAGTTGGTGAACGACACGTAGATCAGCCCGCCGGGCCGCGTCACCCGGGCCAGTTCGCTGAGGAACGTCTCCGGATCCGCCACGTGTTCCAGCACATTGGAGGAGAAGGTGACGTCCGCGACACCGTCCCGCAGCGGCAGCAGGTACCCGTCGGCGACCACGGCCGACTCGGGCGGCTTTCCGCCGAGTTCGGCCGGGTCGGGCTCGAAGAGGAAGGCGTGCGCCCCGCGCCGCCGGAACTCCCGCGTGAAGTACCCGCTGCCGCCCCCGACATCGAGGACCGTACGCCCGGCGACGGACCCGTCACAGGCCTCGACCTGGTCGACGGCGTCGCGGGCCAGCAGCGTGTAGCAGGCCTCGGGATCGTCCTGCTCGCGGAGGAAGGCGCGGAACAGGGCGACCGAGCGCCGAAGGGACGGATCCCTCCAGGCGGGATGCCGAAAGGTGCCTTCCCGGGGGCGGGACGCACCGCGCGGGAGGTGTGTCACGGGGCCCAGCCCTTCACCGCCTCCGCGGCGACCGCCCTGAACTGCCGGACCGTACGGTCCCACCGGAACTGCGCCGCCCGCTCCCGGGCCGCCTTGCCCATCAGCTCCCGCTGCCGGCCGGACAGGGTCAGCGCGCACCAGGCCGCGGCGAACGAGGACTCACCGCGCGCGAGGATCCCGGTCTCACCGTCCACCACGGAGTCCTTGAGCCCCGGCACGTCGAAGGCCACACTCGGTGTCTCGCGCGCCGCGGCCTCCGTCACGACGAGACCCCACCCCTCCACGGCGGAGGGATGCAGCAACAGCCAGGCGGCGCAGAGCAGTCGATGCTTCTCGGCCTCCGTCACGTATCCGGTGAACTCCACACCGGGACCGGCGAGCCGCTCCAGACGTTCCCGCTCGGGCCCGTCACCGACGATCACCAGCCGGCCGCCGGTCACGGGCCGCACCCGCTCCCACAGCCGCAGCAGCAGATCGATCCGCTTGTACTCGACCAGCCGCCCGACGGCGACGAAGAGCGGCTCGGCCGAGCGATCGGCTCTCGGGCCCGGCTCCTCGACCCCGTTGTGCACGACTCTGATCCGGTCCCGTTCGACCCCGATCGCCCGCAGCGCGTGCGCGGTCGAGGAGGACACGGCGACGAGCAGGTTGCGCTGCTGCGCCCCGGTCAGCGCCCAGTGTTCGAGTCTTCGGCCGATGCGGGCGGCCGGTGCCAGCGGCCCGCCGAAGCGCATCTTCCACAGATCCGTGTGGACGTGGTTGACCAGGCACAGCGTGGGCCCTCGGTGCCACAACGGCGCCAGATACGGCATGCCGTTGCACACCTCGACCAGCAGATCGCAGTCGCCGACCTGGCGGGTGAAGGCCGATCGTGCGCGCAGGTAGTGCCCGTAGGGGCCGCCCGCCGACACGACCCGGTAGTCGCGGAAGGACGCGGGCCCTCCGCACAGCAGGGTCACCTGGTGGCCCAGGCGGGTCAGGCCGTCGGCGAGCTTGTCGACCAGCAGTTCGGAACCTCCGGCGGAGGGGTTGTCCAGATCACGGTGGGCGAGGAAGACGATCCGGCGCGGAGATGGGGGGAGCGCCGGAGGGTGCTGCGGCGCGCTGGAGGGCGCGGTGCGCAGCGTGGACGGCACGTGCTGGGGCATGGGTGCTCCAACTCGTCTCGGGGTGCGGAACTCAGCGTGGGGAAAACGTGGGGGTGGGGTCGTCTCGGCGGGGTCGGTCCGTGGGAAGCCTGAGCTCTTCCTGGGAGGGGAGTGTGGACGGGATGTGATCGGGTGGGGTTGGACAGTTTTCGCCCGGACGATCGCCACGGCTACTCACCGACGTGACAATTTCCGGCTTTGTTGAAGCTGACGTCACATCACATCGTGAGGGTGGGCTGGGGCGTACCGGATGTATCGGACGGAGTGGGGTGCTCCGGCTCCTTCCGCCCACGTGCCACGAGAACGCCGCCCACCACCGCGAGCACGAAGCCGCCGATCGCCGCCCCGATCGGCAGCGTCGTGCCCACCATCCGCAGCTGCCCGCTGTCCCGCTTCGCCTGCCGCACCGCCTCCTTCTGGGTCGCGGTCGTGAACGCGAGCTTGCGGCTGTCCAGCAGCACCGCCGCGTCCTTCGTCCCGCCCGGCGCCCGCAGGGTCCGCTTCGGGCCGGTCCGCGCGTAGATCACGCGGCCCGTCGCCTGGTCCACGACCAGCTCGAAGCCGTGGTTGGAGTACCACTCCTCGGCCAGCACCTGCGGCCGGCCCGGCTGGTCGACGAGGGTGCCGGGCACCATGCGCGTGCCGGTCTTCGTCGGGGGCACCGAGCCGGTGAACCGGTAGCCGGTGTAGCCCTGGACCTTCGCGGTGCCCCGGTAGCGCAGCACGACCGTGTCGCCGAGCGTGTTGTCCCACCACTGGTAGGAGCGTTTCTGCACGTCGAAGGGGAACTTCAGATACGCCTCGCCCTCGATGTACGGCTTCTCGCCGCAGCAGTGCACCGGCCGCGTGGTCTTCCGGTCCATCACCCAGCGGTGCGGCACGAAGTCCAGCGCGTCGTGCGGGTCGGCGGCCGGCAGCGACGTGTCGGTGTCGACCGTGGTCGTCACGTCCCAGACGGCGTTGCCGCTGCGTTCGCTGTCCTCGACGTTGCCCCGCACCCGCTGGGTCACGGTGATCCTGCGGTCGGGCACCGTCTCGATCCGGTCGGTGTCGAAGACGCTGCCCCGGCCGGTGTAGACGGCGGTGGTGTCGATGTCGATCGGGTTGACCGCGGCACGCGGCTCCACGTACCAGGCGAGCAGGGGCGCCAGCACCAGCAGGAACGTGCCGAGACCCAACAGGACCAAGGACAGGGGAGAGGTTGTACGGCGCATCCGGGCACTCCAGTGGCTTGGGACGGCTCGACGTACGAGAGGGCCGGCACGGCGGAGGAATCAGCGCGTGCGAAGGGGGTGTCGAACGGGCCGGGGCGGAGGGGGAGCGGCGTCTGGTGCGTGCGATCGCAACGCGCCGGAGCGCCCGCGCGGCGGAGCCACGTGGGTGGTTCTGCAACGCGGCGAGCGTGCGCGCCAGACGCCGCGACGCCGCGCCGGCCCGTTCGGCACCCCCTTGGGCCGGGAACCGTAGGCGGCTCTTGACGGGGTGTCAATGCTTGTCGAGACTGGGCGCGACAGGCAGGGACGGGACGCCGAGGTGGGGAAACCTCCGGACGACCTCCGGACGAATCCGGACAGAGAGGCTGACCCTGCGATGTCCAGACTGCTCGCTGCCGCGCTGACCGTCGCGCTCGCCGCCGCCCTCGCCGTGGGCGCCGCGCTGGGCGTGGTCGCGCTGCTCGAAGCCACACCCGACCAGCCGAACACTCCCCTGATCACGTACGAGCGAGCCGGTCAGGGGGACTGACCGTGACGGCCGCCCGCACCGCAGCTCTCACGACCCGCTCGGCCTGGCACGACGTACCGCGCTTCCAGGTGCGCCGGTTCGCCGCCATCGCCATGGCCGAGGCGCCCGCCCTCGCCGAGGAGATCCTCAGCGCGATCCAGCGCGAGTACCCGCACCTGCCCGTCGTCCTCGACGACTCCGGCGAGCCGATGGCCCTGGTCGGCATCCGCCGTGCCATCGAGGTCTTCGTGCAGCACCTGGAGCACTCGGAGGGACGCCCGACCGTCCCGCCCGGCGTCTTCCAGGAGTTCGGGCGCGGCGAGGGCCTGAACGGCCGCTCGCTCGACGCCCTCCAGGCCATCTACCGCATGGGCGTACGCCTGGCCTGGCGCCGCCTCGCCGACATCGGCCAGCGCGTGGACATCCCGCCCCCGGCGATGTACGAACTCGTCGACGCGGGCTACGAGTACCTCGACGGCCTGGTCGACCAGTCCGTACGCGGCTACGCCGAGGCCGCGGCCCGCCAGGCCGGCGAACGCCTGCGCCTGCAACGCCGCCTCATGGAACTGCTCCTCGCCGAGCACCACCGCGGCGACCCCGCCGAGGCCCTGACCGAACGGGCCGCCCGCATCGGCTGGCCCTTACCGTCGAAGGTCGCGGTCGGCGTCCTGCTGCGCCCGGCCCGCGAGGCGATGGCACCCGCGGTCGGCCAAGGCGTCCTGCTCGACATGGAGTACGAGCAGCCCCGCATGGTGGTGCCCGAACCGGACGCGGCGGGCCGCTCCGAGCTCATGCACCGGGCCCTGGCCGGCTGGTCCGGCGCGATCGGCCCACCGGTCCCGCTCACCGACGCGGCGAAGTCCCTGCGCTGGGCGGAGGCGGCGGTCCGCCTGATGGAACGCGACCTCCTCCCCGCCGGCGAGGTCCTCTACTGCACCGAACACACCGAGGCCCTCGTCCTCCTCCAGCCCGAGGAACTCATCGACGACCTGGCCCGGAGATGCCTGGCCCCCCTGACCCACTGCGGCCCCACCCACGGCCGCCGCCTCGCCGAAACCCTCCTGGCCTGGCTGGAGACCCGCGGCGGCGCCCCGGAGGTCGCCACCCGCCTCGGCGTCCACCCCCAGACGGTCCGCTACCGCCTGCGCCAGATCCGCGAACTGTGGGGCGACGAGATCGACGACCCCGACCGCCGCTTCGAACTGGAACTGGTGCTGCGGGCGCAGCGGCTGCGGGGGCAGTTGGGGGTGGCACGGGGGCGGCGCTGAGCCGGGCCGCACCCCCGGCGACGACCACCGCCGCCCCGGCGTCACACCGCCACCCCGGCGTCACACCGCGGCCCGCTCCTTCGCCGCAGTGCGCCCGGAGGCGGGTCACGCACAGAAATCCCCCCACCTCTGCGACACGTGTGACGTGTCGCACACCGCGCACTTCAATGTGCGCGCCACGCGATCGTGGGGTGCTCGGGGGTTTCCGCTTGCTGGGCGCCTGCCCATTGCCCGGGCATACCTCTATGGCTAGCCTGTGTTCGTCATGCCGATCGCCTGTTGAAATCTCGAACGCAGGCGCCTGAGACATATGAGGGAGGGGGCCGTCGTGGGACGCCTCGTACCAGCCGTGACCCGGGCTCTCGACATTCTCGAGCTCTTTCTCGACGGGGACGGGACGCTCTCCGCCCCCGACATCGTGCGGAAGCTCCAGCTGCCGCGCACCACCGTGCACGAACTGGTGACCACCCTCGCCGCCCGGAAGTACATCGTCCCGATGCCCGGCCAGCCCGGACGCTACCGGCTCGGTGTGCGCCCGTACCAGCTCGGAGCCCGCTACGCCGAGCATCTCGACCTCGCGGCCGAGGGACAGCTGGTCGCCCGGTCCGTCGCCGAGACCTGCGACGAGACCGTGCACGTGGCGATCCTGGAGGACACGGACGTCATCTACATCGCCAAGGTCGACTCCACGCACGCCGTGCGGATGGTGTCGGCGGCCGGGCGCAGGCTGCCCGCCCACTGCACCTCCGTCGGCAAGATGCTGCTGGCCTCCCTTCCCGAGCCGGAGCTCGCCGCGCGCATCCCCGACGACGCCGAGCTGGTCGGGATGACCCCCAACAGCATCACCGACCCGGGCGCTCTGCGCGAGGCCCTGGCCGAGATCCGTGAGCGCGGCCTCGCCGTGGAGAACCGCGAGTCCAACCCGGACGTCTCCTGCGTGGCCGCACCGGTCCGTGACCGCACCGGGCAGGTCGTCGCGGCCCTGTCGATCTCCGTTCCCATGATCCGCTGGAGCGAGGAGCGCCGCGGCGAGCTGGAGCAGCTCGCCGCCAAGGGCGCCGCCGAGCTGTCCGAGCACCTCGGTCACCGGAGCCTGGCGTGACGAGGCCGTACGAGGTCGCGGTGCGGGCCGAGGCCGAGCTCGGCGAGGGCCCGACCTGGGACACTGCGGCCGGACGGCTGCTGTGGATCGACATCCTCGGCTCGCGCCTGCACACCTACGACCCGGACACCGGGCGTCGCACGGTCCGCCGCACGGAGCAGCACATCGGTGCCGTCAAGCCGCGCGCCGGTGGCGGGCTCGTGCTGAACCTGCGCGACGGGGTCGGCCTCCTCGACCCGGACGGCGGCTTCGGCTGGCTCCACCACGAGCCGGTCCCCGGCCGCCGTGCCAACGACGCCGCCGTCGCTCCCGACGGCGCGCTGTGGGCGGGCACGATGCGCTACGACGAGGCGCCGGGGGGCGGGACGCTGTCCCGCGTCACCGGCGACGGCTCGGTCGCGGTCGTGCTCGACGACGTGGCCGTCAGCAACGGCACGGGGTGGAGCCCCGACGGGCGGCTGATGTACTACATCGACTCCCCGACCCGGCGGGTCGACGTCTTCGACCACGCGGACGGCCGGATCTCCGGGCGGCGGATCCTCGTCGAGATCGAGGAGAGCGCGGGCTTCCCGGACGGGCTCACCGTGGATGCCGAGGGGTGCGTGTGGGTGGCCCTGTGGCAGGGCTCGGCGGTGCGGCGGTACACACCCGACGGTGAGCTGGACCGGGTGATCGAGCTGCCGGTGCCGCTGGTGACGGCGTGTGCGTTCGGCGGGGCCGGGCTCACCGACCTGTATGTGACGACCGCTCGTGTGGGCCTGACCGATCCGCCCGCGCTGGCGGGGTCGTTGTTCGTGGTGCCGGGGGCGGGCAAGGGACTGGCCCAGCCTGCGTTCGACGGCTGACCGGGGGCGAGGGCGGGCGACCGGACGGGCCGGCTCTCGGTACGTCGGTACGTCGGTACGTGAGGTTGCCGACGGAACGCGGACCGGACGGGGTGGGACGGAGGCGGCCGGTCCAGCTCCCAGTACGTCGGTACGTCGGTACGTCGGTACGTGAGGTTGCCGGTGGGGCGCGGACCGGGTGGCTGGGGCGGAGGCGACCGGGCCGGCTCTCGGCGCGCCCGCGCGTGAGGTCGCCGACGGGCGCGGATCGGGCCGGGCCGCCCCTGCCTCAGTGTCCCGTCCGGTCCAGCCGCCGCAGGACCGCCCGCTCGTCGTCCGTCAGCGGCGCCCCCACCGCCGCGGGCAACGGCGGCCCGCTCAGCGTCGCCAGGACCGTCGAGGGCCGGAGCAGCCGGGTCGGCCCCGTGGTCATGCTCATCACGTCCCAGACCGCCGACGCCGCCGTGTAGGAGCCGGTCGCCGTGCGGATCATGCGGCGGGTGTAGGCGGTGACCAGACGGTCGGCGACCCCGGGCGAGCCCCCGCGCGTCCCCGGGTACCAGACGTCCTGGCTCACCGCCATCGTCCACGCGGACTCCACCGGCCTGGCCACCCTCCGCTGCACCCGCCGGGCGAGCCCGGGCTCGCCGAGGGCGGACCGCCGCAGCTCGCGGTCCAGCTCCCGGGCGCCCAGCGCGGCCACCGTCATGCCCTGTCCGTAGGCGGGGTTGAACGTGGCCAGCGCGTCACCGAGGACGACGAGGCGGTCGGGCCAGGAGCGCGCCTTCTCCAGGTACCGGCGGTGATTGCTGGTGCTGCGGCTGACATGGACCTCGGTGAGCGGTTCCGCGCCGGAGATCAGCCGCCCCACGATGGGGTCGGGCAGGTCCAGGGTGTAGCGGAGGAACGCGTCCGGATCGGACGGCGGTTCGCCGCCGCCCCGCGTGCCGGCGAGGCTGACCATCCAGCGGTCGCCCTCGATCGGCAGCACCATGCCGCTGCGCCCGGGCCGCCCCTGATACGGATCGGCCTGCACCATGGTCAGCGGGAAACGCCCGGCCCCTTCGGGAGTGCGGTAGAGACGGGTGGCGTTCACCAGGCCGGCGTCCACCGTCTTCTCGCGCACGTCGTCGACGCCCAGCCGCGCCAGCCAGGTCACGATCCGCGAGCCGCGTCCGCTCGCGTCCACCACGAAGTCGGCGGCGAGTTCCTCGTCCCCCGCGGCGGTCGAGAGGCGAACCCCCGTCACCCGCTGCCGCGACCCCGTCAGCTCCAGCACCCGCGCCTTGCGGATCACCACCCCGGTGTTGTCCAGCACGGCGCCCCGCACCGCCCAGTCGAGCAGGGCCCGGGTGCAGGTCAGCATCCGCGGCCCGGGGTGGCGCCAGCGCCGGAACCAGCCCTCGGGCGTGAGGGCGACCATGCCCGAGCCGAGCGGGATCTCGTGCGCACCGGCGGCCAGCAGATGCTTGCGCATGCTCACGCCCGGCACCAGGTCTTCCATGGAGGCCAGGCCGCCGGCCATGAGGAGATGCGCGTGACGTCCCTGCGGCAGGCCTTTGCGGTGCTCCGGCCCCTCGGGCAGCTCGTCCCGGTCGAGCACGACCACCTCGTCCGCGACGGCGGACAGGGCCGCCGCGGCCAGCATGCCGGCCAGACCCGCACCGATGACGACAGCTCTACGCGACATGCGACTCCTCGCACTCAGCCATGAAGGCTCCCCCGCCCTGAGGGCATTCCCCGACGTCCGGCCACAGCCGTGCGGCGGCCAACACCGGCCGCCTGCACCGGTTTCGAGCCATACGGGCCCCGTTCCGGACAGCTCTCACCGTACCTTCACGTACCGTGCGTGCGGCCCCTTGTGCGAGTCTCGTCCGCGAATCCGGTCGCTCGACGGGCACGACGGGCACGACCGGCCGCAGGCCGGACCGGCACCCGTGGCCGCCGGACCGGCACCCGTGGCCGCCGGACCGGCACCCGTGGCCGCCGGAGCCGGCCCCGGGGCGTGGTCAGCCGGTGAGCGACCTGCCGTCCGTGTGGTCGTGTGCCAGGGCGCGGATCGCCCGGAGGTCCTCCGTGCGGCGCAGCGCCCGGGACACGGCGCCGATCTCGCGCAGCAGGTCGGTGGTGTCACGGGCCCCGGTCGTCTCGTCCTCCCGGGTCCGGTTCCCGGCGTCGGCCGCGTCGAGGATCGCCGCGGTGGCGCCGAGTGCCTTCGCCAGGTCGGGCGGGTGGCCGAGGGCGAGGGCGGCGTCGTGGAACCGTTCGCGCCGGTCCTCGTCGATGTGCCGGGCGAGCGGCAGCAGCACGTCGCGGATGAACGTCTCCCGGCGCACCAGTCGCAGCTCCGGCGTCGCCCGCAGCAGGAACGGGACCCCTTCGCCGTTGACCGTCTTCATCAACTGGTACAGCGGCCGCAGTTCGTGGTGGGCGAACCGGACGTGCCAGCGGCCGTGCAGGTACTGCCCGGCGTGCGGGAGGATGAAGCCGACCGCGATGAGCACGGCGGACAGGCAGGCGAGCGGCGGGGCGACGGCCGTGCTCAGCCAGTCCACGTTCCGCCCGGACCAACGGGCCACCACGGCACTGATCTTGGCGGCGTCGAAGAGGAACTGCGCGGCGTAGCCCACGCCGAGGAACTTCAGCCCCCAGCGCAGCAGCGAGTCGAGTCCGTCCGTGCGCACCCAGTTCCAGATCAGCCCGTTGGTGACCAGCGCGGCCACGGTGTGCGCGAGCAGGTAGAGCACGATCACTTCGCGCATGTACGGGGTGTTCGCGTAGTACGTGTCGAGATCCCGCAGTCGCTCCACCGGCACGTCCGCGAGGGCGAACAGCACCCACATCGCGACGATCACACCCGAATAGACCGCCACGACCCCGCGCATCGCGCGCCGGGTGCGGTCCGAGCGGTCGGACAGGCCGTTGCGCCAGGAGATGATCAGCAGCAGGCAGAAGGCGCAGAACGCGGTGAGCAGCGAGTAGACCCAGGGGCCGGAGAAGTTCGCCACGCCGGTGAGCCGGTTGACCCGGGCGATCGTCGACGGCGCCACGAAGACGAACACGGCGCAGGCGAGCAGCAGCAGCCCGCCGACCGCGCGCAGCATCGGGTCCTTCCACAGCCGGATGATGCTCGGCAGCTTGATGGCCAGGGCGGCGGCCAGCACCCCGGCGGGGACCCACCAGAAGTTCGGATAGAACTGGTTGACGAACTCGACCGGGGTCATCGCCACCGTCCTCACGGTGCCGCACCTCCTCGCGGCCCCCGGTAGCCCAGCGACCGCTGTACGGGTTCGAGGGGGACGTCCGGACCGCGCCCACCCGGCAGCAGCGCACGGCACCCCGCGGCCAGCCGCAGTCCGAAGGCGTCGGCATCGGCCTCGTCCCGTTCCCGGGAGCCGTTGCGGGCGGCCATCGCCAGCGCGCCGCCCTCCCAGCCCGACCGGTCGGCGAACGCGTGGGCCGCCGCCGCGCCCGCCCCCTGATGATGCCCGTGCCCCGCGTGCAGATGCCACAGTTCGTGGCCCAGGATGACCAACTGCTGCACCGCCTCCGCCCGTTCCTCGACGATGACCAGGTCGAAGTCCTGGAACTCCACCCACAGACCGGTCACTTCGATCTCGTCGGGGAAGCGCTCGAACCGCAGCTGGATGGGCCGACCGCCGCGCCGCGTGCTCATCTCCTCGCACAGCACCCGGCACAACGACCGTACGTCGGGGGGCTGCTGCGGTCTCTTGCGGACCGCGGTGGCGAGCTCGGCGGCCAGGCCGCGCATCGCGGAGCCACTGCGCGTGCGCCTGAGCGCGGCGGTGACTCGGGCGGCTCTCATCCGCGCGCCCGCGATGTCCATCGCTCCCCCTTCTCGCCGCCGGCCGGCCTGTCGGCGCGTCCGAGACTACGCGCCCGAAAGTGTGCGCGTCATGCGATCCGGTGTCCGATGTTCAACAAGGAACGACCGTTCCCGACTGGAATGTCCGGGACCGAAAGAGGGCCGGACCATTGACGCGCAAGCGCTTCGAATCTACGGTCCCGTTCGAAGTGACGAGCGCTATCCGAAATACCGAACGGTACTGTTCATCGATCGTAAGGGCAGGGCATGGGACGACCTGACCTGAACCGCAGACAACTTCTCGGCGGGCTCGGCGGACTCTGCGTCGCCGGCAGCTTCGGCTTCGCCGCGCTCGGTACCGGAGCCGACGCGCTCGCCTCCAGCGCCGACACACGCGTGCGCTACTGGAACCTCTTCAGCGGCGGCGACGGCGCCAACATGATCGCGATGCTGGACGCCTTTCGTAAGGCAAACCCGGACATCGCAGTGAAGGACTCCACGCTCCAGTGGGGCAGCCCCTTCTACACCAAACTCGCCATGGCGGCCGCCGGCAACCGCGCCCCCGACCTCGGCGTCATGCACCTCGGGCGCGTCACCGGCTTCTCACCCGGCCGCCTCCTCGACCCCTGGGACGTCGGCCTGCTCGCCGAGTACGGCGTGCGCGAGCAGGACTACAACCCCACCCTGTGGAAGCGCGGCGTCATCGACGGCAAGCTCTACGCCCTCCCGCTCGACATCCACGTCCAGCTCTGCTTCTACCGCAAGGACGTGCTGAAGAAGGCGGGGCTGCTCGGCGATGACGGCCGGATCGTGCCGGTCACCTCCACCGACGAGTGGTTCGACGTGCTGAAGGAGGCAAAGCGGGCCACGAAGAAGGGGCTCCAGACCATCGGCATGTGGAACAGCGACCAGAACTTCCAGTGGTGGTTCTTCGTCGCCTTCTACACCCAGCTCGGCGGCACCTGGTTCAACGCCGCGAACACCGAGGTCACCTTTGACACCGACAAGGCCGTCCAGGTCCTGGAGTTCCTGCGCCGACACGTCACCGACGGGTACTCCGCGCCGAGCTTCGGAGGCCTCGCCAGCGCCGAACAGTTCATCAACGGCTCCCCCTTCGTCTGGGAGGGCAACTGGTCGGTCCCGGTCTACTCCGGAGCGAAGCTCGACTACGGAGCGACCCCGCTGCCGCCCGTCTTCGGCCGGCAGGCCACCCACGCCGAGTCACACTCCTTCGTCCTGCCGCACCAGTCCGACCGCGGCGGCGCCACCAACGAGGCCGCCCACCAGCTCGCCGCCTACGTCGTCCAGCACGCCCAGCAGTGGGCGGCCGGCGGTCACATCCCCGCGTACACACCCACCGTGTCCACGGCGGCGTACAAGAAGCTGGACCCGCAGAGCGAGTACGTCTCCGCCATGGACCACCAGGCCACCGAGCCGAAGGTGTGGTTCGCGGGTTCCACCGGCATCCTCGCCCAGCGCGTCGGCCCGATCGTCGTCTCCTCGACGATGGGCTCCGCCAAGCCGACGTCCGCGGCGAACCGTATGAAGAAGGCGCTCACCCAACTCCTCGCGACCAAGAACCCCATGGACGGAAAGACGGCCGCAGAAGGAGGTGCCGCCTGATGGCGACCAGTGCCCACACCATCGCCGCACCCGCACGCGCGAAGACCGCCGCCGACGACGCCACCCTCCGCCGCAAGCAGGGCTTCCAGCACGGCGGCTGGTTCGTCGCCCCGTTCCTGGCGCTCTTCGCCCTGTTCGTGATCTGGCCGCTCCTGCGAGGCGTCTACCTCAGCTTCACCGACGCCAACATCACCGGCGAGGGCGCGAGTTTCGTCGGTCTCGACAACTACCGTGAGGCTCTCGAGGACCCCCTGGTGTGGGAGTCCCTCGGCAACAGCGCGTACTTCACGCTCCTGGTCGTTCCCTGCATCACCGTGCTCGCCTTCCTCTTGGCGATGCTCGCCCACCACATCGAACGCGGCAAATGGCTGTGGCGGCTCTGCTTCTTCGCCCCGTTCCTGCTGCCGTCCACCGTCGCGGCCAACCTGTGGCAGTGGCTGTTCAACCCCGGCACCGGAATGATCAACTACGTCTTCGGCATCGAGACGCCCTGGCTGACCGACAAGTCCTACGCGATGCTCGCCATCGTCATCACGACCCTGTGGTGGACCGTCGGCTTCAGCTTCCTGCTCTACCTCGCCGCCCTCCAGGGCATCCCGGAGCACCTCTACGAGGCCGCCAGACTGGACGGTGCGGGCGCCTGGCACCGCATGGTCCACATCACCCTGCCGTTGCTGCGCAACATCACAGGCCTGGTCGTCGCCCTCCAGATCCTCGCCTCGCTCCAGGTGTTCGACCAGGCCGTGGTGATGATGGACTTCCTCCCCGGACCCGAGGGATCGACCCGCACCTTCGTGCAGTACACCCTCGAAGAGGGCTTCACGAGCTACCGCGTGGGCTACGCCTCCGCCATCTCCGTCATCTTCTTCGTGATCATCGCGGCCGTCGCCCTCGCCCGGATGTGGCTGCTGCGCAACCGTGAGGAGAGCGCCCGATGACCACCAAGGCGTGGACGCCCAGCCAGATCCTGCTCACCCTCCTCGGTACGGCCGTCTCGGTCGTCTTCCTCGCCCCCTTCGCCTGGGGCCTGTTCACCTCACTCAAGTCCGAGACCGAGGCGGTGGAGGTCCCGCCGCACTGGCTCCCCGAGGACTGGACCGGCCAGGCCTGGAAAGCCCTGTTCGAGACCGGCAACATCACCAACTGGTTCGTGAACTCCCTGGTCGTCTCCGTCTGTGTGACGTCCGTCGTGCTGCTGGTGAGCGCCCTCGCCGGCTACGGCTTCGCCCGCACCGAGTTCCGCGGCAAGAACGTCCTGATGGGCGTGGTCATGGCGGGCCTGATGGTCTCCCCGGCGGTCCTCGGCGTCCCTCTCTTCACCACCGTCCAGCAGATGGGGATGGTCGACACCTACTGGGGCATGATCCTGCCGCAGTGCGCGCCGGCCGCGATGGTCTACATCCTCTACAAGTTCTTCCAGGGCATCCCGCGGGAGCTGGAGGAGGCCGCCTTCATCGACGGCGCCGGCCGCTGGCGGGTCTTCTTCACCATCGTCCTGCCGCTCTCGCGCCCCTCCCTCGCCGCGGTCGGCATCTTCACCTTCATCGCCTCGTGGAACAACTTCCTCTGGCCGTACATGGTGACCAACAACCCCGACCTGATGACCATGCCGAACGGCATCGCGACCGTCATGAACTCCTACGGCATCCAATGGGCCCAGCTGATGGCCGGCGGGCTCATGGCGGGCCTGCCGCTGATCATCGTGTTCGTCTTCTTCCAGCGCCAGATCGTGTCCGGCGTGGCGCATACAGGCCTGGCAGGGCAGTAACGCCCATCTCCCAGGGGCGCGGGGAACCGCGCGACAAGCCACGAACCACCCGCAGCCGCCACCGAACAGAACCACCCACCCCGAAAGGCGACCATGCACAAGGCCCGCTTCACCCTCGACCCCGCCTTCACCGTCGGCGAAGTGAACCCCCGCGTCTTCGGCAGTTTCGTGGAACACCTCGGCCGCTGCGTCTACACCGGCGTCTTCGAACCGGGCCACCCCACCGCCGACGACAAGGGACTGCGCCAGGACGTCCTGGACCTGGTCCGGGAACTCGGCGTCACCGCCGTGCGCTACCCCGGCGGCAACTTCGTCTCCGGTTACAAGTGGGAGGACTCCGTCGGCCCCGCCGAGGACCGCCCCCGCCGCCTCGACCTCGCCTGGCACTCGACGGAGTCCAACCGCTTCGGCCTCTCCGAGTACATCGACTTCCTGCGCAAGATCGGCCCCCAGGCCGAGCCGATGATGGCCGTCAACCTCGGCACGCGTGGGGTCGCCGAGGCCCTCGAACTCCAGGAGTACGCCAACCACACCTCGGGCACCGCCCTGTCCGACCTGCGCGTCTCCCACGGCGACAAGGCCCCCTTCGGCATCCGGCTGTGGTGCCTCGGCAACGAGATGGACGGCCCCTGGCAGACCGGCCACAAGACGGCCGAGGAGTACGGCCGCCTCGCCGCGGAGACGGCCCGGGCCATGCGCCAGCTGGACCCCGGCGTCGAGCTCGTCGCCTGCGGTTCCTCCAGCCAGTCCATGCCGACCTTCGCCGAGTGGGAGGCGACGGTCCTGAAGGAGACGTACGACCTCGTCGACTACATCTCGCTGCACGCCTACTACTGGCCCGAGAACGGCGACCTCGACTCCTTCCTCGCCTCCGCCGTCGACATGGAGTCCTTCATCGACAACGTCGTCGCGACCGCCGACCACGTGGGCGCCCGGCTCAAGTCGAAGAAGCGGATCAACCTCTCCTTCGACGAGTGGAACGTCTGGTACCTGCCCGAGTGGGAGGCCCGCGCCAAGACCTTCGAGCAGGACGACTGGCCCGAGGCCCCGCGCCTGCTGGAGGACAACTACAGCGTGATGGACGCGGTCGTCTTCGGCTCGCTGCTCATCGCCCTGCTCCGGCACGCCGACCGCGTCACGGTCGCCTGCCTCGCCCAACTCGTCAACGTCATCGCGCCGATCATGACCGAGCCCGGCGGCCCGGCCTGGCGGCAGACGACGTTCTTCCCGTTCGCGCAGGCCTCGCGGTACGGCCGCGGCCAGGTCCTGGACGTCCGCGTGGACTCTCCGCAGCACGAGACGAAGAAGTACGGCGCGACCGACCTGCTGCACGCCACCGCCGTGCGGGCCGAGGACGGCACCGTCACCGTCTTCGCCGTCAACCGCAGCCGCACCGACGCCCTGCCGCTCGAAGTCGCCCTGAACCTCGATCTGGCGCGGGTCGTCGAGCACAGCGCCCTCGCGGACGCCGACCCCGACGCCCGCAACACCCTCGACGACCCGGAGCGGGTCGCCCCCCACCAGGTCGACGGCACGACCCTCCAGGACGGCACCCTGAACGCCGTACTGGAGCCGCTGTCCTGGAACGTGATCCGGCTGGCGTGACGGCCCCGGCCGATTCCGTCACACCGGCCGATTCCGTCACACGGGTCGTACGGGCACCCCTCCGGCCGCGGCACCCAGCAGCGTCAGCCGCACGTCCCCCGGCCCGGAGGGTGTGGTCCCGTCGGACAGCACCGCCAACGCCAGTGTGTTGGCACCACGTGTACGCAGGATCCCGTTCGGCAGCACGAAGGTGTGCTGCGGGCCCACGTCGTTGATGTACTGGCCCATGTTCCAGCCGTTGAGGAAGATCTGGACGCGATAGGCCCGGCCCGGGTCGTCGTCGAGGACGAGGCCGACCGAGGCGTCGACGCCCGGGTCGACGTCCAGCCGGAAGTCCGTCCGGTACCAGGTGACCCCCTGCCGCCGCTCGGCCCGGGGCAGTTCGGCGTCCGCCCAGTCCTTGTCGTCGTACTCCGGCAGGTGCCAGCCCTCGCGCTCCCCGTGCAGCCCGCCCGTGTTCAGCGGCCCGCGCACGGGGTCGGGCGTGGCGGTGCCCTGGATCCGCCAGGTGACCTCGGGGGAGGCGCCCTCGAAGGTGACGGCGGTCAGTCCGCGCGCGGCCTTGTGCGTGTCGAGCGCCTTGCCGTCCATGTCGTGCTGCATCCGCCGCACGAGCACGGACAGCACGTGCCGCTGCCCCTTCTTCTCCGCACGCAACCTCTTGCGCAGGTCGTTCGGCAGGCCGAAGCCGGCCTTCGCGGTCCACGTCCCCTGCCGCGCCCGGGCCTTGTCCGGCACCGGCATCCGGTGCGTGCCCAGCGGCTCGCCGTCCAGCCAGGCCATCAGCAGCCCCTGGGTGCCGGTGCTGTAGGCGAGGGACACGGACTCGATGCCGCTGTCGCCGGTCCACTCACCCCGGTACCAGACGTCGCCGTAGTGGAAGCCGTAGTCGTCGGCGAACAGGACGGGCTGCCCGTCGGGCACGGGTGTGGTGCTGAAGGTCGTCGTCCTGTCGGCCGTCGTCCACCCCGAGTCGTCGAAGTCCGGCTCGGCCTCCGGGTTCCCGGCCCGGCGCCGCCAGCCGTCCAGGGCGGGCAGGGCCGGCCGGGCCACGCCGGGCAGCGGCCGCAGCGCCAGCAGACTGCCGGAGGCGCTGATCCGGGTGGGGACCGGGCGTCCGTTCCAGGTGACGTGGGTGATCCCGCGCGGTCCCCACACCTCCAGGCCGGTCCGCCCGGTGGTGTCGCCGGTGAGGTGGGCGGTGGAGCCGCGCAGCTCGGCCGAGCGCAGCAGTGCCGGGCCGTAGACCAGGAGCGGACCGGACGGTGTCTCGTAGGGCCACAGCCGCAGGGCGGTGGCGTCGTCGGCGAACAGCACCAGCATCGGCGTGTCCACCCCGTCGCCCTCGACCCGCACCCGGCTCAGCCCACCGGCGCCCAGCGGAGCCGTGATGTTCAGTTTGCCCAGGTTGTACGCCCAGGCGGGCTCCGCGTCCAGCCGCATGGGCGTCGGCTCGTCCGCGCACTCCAGGACGACCTGGGCCATCTCGCCCCGGCGTCCGGCGAACACGGCGATGTCCTGCCGCCCGGCGGTCAGGCTCAGCATGGGCTGCACGGTGGCGTGCACCAGTGTCCGCTTCCCGAACCTCAGACCGGCGGCGATCAGCTTGGCGTCCCGGGCCGGGACGGTGACGGGCACGTCGATCCCGGCGTCCGGCAGCGTCGCGGAGAGCGCCTCGCCGGTGTCGTTGCGCAGGACGTAGAAGTGGGCGCCGGTGTCGGGGTTGGTCAGGTGGTAGACCTTGAGCCGCTTGTCGGTGGCCCGCACCGTCTTCGCCCGCTTCAGCTTGGCGAGGTCGGGCACGAACCGCAGCAACTGCCCGGTCTGGTGCATCGGGGCGAGCTTCGGGGTGGCGTTGCGGGCCTCGTCGAAGGCGGCGCCGTAGTCGTACGAGGTGTAGACGGCCGGCGCGGGCAGCCAGCCCCAGGAGGTGCCGCCGTACGTCATGTAGACGTTGTGCAGCGTGATGCCGTTGGCGAGGTTGGTGAGGTGGAAGCGCCGCTCGTACGCCGCGTCCCGGGTGCGGCGCGCCTCGGCGTACCCCTTGCCGTCGAACCAGGAGCCGCCCCACGGGTCGAACCAGCCCCCGCCGAACTCGGGCAGGAACCCGGGCGTGTTCGGACTGGCCGTCGCCCCGCCCTTCGCGCCGCCGGCCCCGAAGAGCCCCCAGTCCGGCGGCACCCGGTCCGGCTCCGGATACCCGTCGAACCCGTACAGCCAGCGCCCCTTCTCGCCGCCGGTGGCGAACGACCCCGGGGTCCAGTGGCCGTTGCGGCCCTTGTCGTTGTGGAACAGCGGCACGTCGATGCCGTCGGCGCGGACCTTCTCGTAGAGGTACGACATGTAGGCGCGCCCGGACGGCTCGTCGACGTGGGCGTCGTACTCGTTCTCGATCTGGTAGAGCAGGACGGTGCCCGTGCCCCGCGTGAACAGGCGTTTCGCGACGACGGCGTTGACGGCGGTCAGCCACTCGTCGACGTAGCGCAGATACGTCGGGTCGGCGGTCCGGGCCCGGCCCTCGGTCGCGGTCAGCCAGCCCGGGAAGCCGCCCGCGTCGACCTCCGCGCTGATGTACGGCCCCGGCCGCACGATGACGTACATCCCCGTCTCGGCGGCCGTCCGCAGGAACAGGTCGAGGTCGCGCACGCCGCTGAAGTCGTACCGGCCGGGCGCGGAGGAGTGGTAGTTCCAGGCGACGTACACGCTGACGGCGTTGAAGCCGTGCGCGCGCATCTTCTCCAGCACGTCCCGCCACAGCGACGGGCTCGGCAGCCGGAAGGGGTGCATCTCGCCGGACCAGAGCACCAGGCGGCGGCCGTCGACCAGCAGCGAGTAGTGGTCGAAGCCCACGTCGTGCCGCCTGCCGTCCGCGCTCGGCACCGGTGGCGGCGGGCCGGTGGGGGCGGTGCGTGCCGGGTGGGCGGAGGTCGGCGACCCGCTGCCGGTCAGCGCGAAGCCGAGCGTCGCCGTGCCGGCCAGAGCGTGGAAGGTACGCCTGCTGAGCTCCAAGGGAGCGCCTCCTGTTGTGCCTGCGATGCGTGGTGCGTGGTGCGGGATGTGTCACGCGGTAGGTGTGCTCAATGTCTACAGGGTGACGAGGGCAACGGTTCGTTGAGGACCTCGGCACGTGCGGACTCCACGGTACGAGCGGTCGTGGAGCCGGCCGTCCGGCAGGGGGAGGGACCGGTCAGGCGGAGGCCGTCGCCACTGCGCGGGATCCTCGAGAGTGGGACGATCGCCGACCTCGCGACCGGGACGCTGCCCGAGCCGGTGGAGCGGCCGGCGGCGGCCGAACCGGCGGCCTGGGAGAACCCCCGAGGGGAGGCGGCCGGGTGCCGCGCGGTGCGTGGTCCTCATTCCGTCCTCGGTCCTCGCTCTGACGCACTGGTGCAACGCACCCTATGCGCCTGCCGGTGCCCGGGTGAATTCCCGCCAGTGTGAATGGCCGGACAGCGACCTGGCCCACCCCTGCCGTCCTGCGTACGATGCGACCGCCCCCGCTCTTCACATCTCCTTCATGGAACGGTCACAGGCCGGGGGTGCGCACGCTTGTCATCTTGACATGTGCATGTTCAATCACCTTCGTGATCCACCCCCCACGAACGGAATGGGAGAACCATGGCCGGTGGCCTGCTCCTGAGCGGCGCGATCGCCGCGCTGCTCACCAGCGCACTTCCCGCACAATCCCCGTCCTCCGGGTTCGACGACCCGCCCCCGGACAAGATCATCATCCAGGTCGCCACGGTGAACGGCTCCGGCTGCCCGCAGGGCACGGCGGCGGTCGCGGTCTCCGAGGACAACACGGCGTTCACGGTGACCTACAGCGACTACCTGGCCCAGGCGGGCGGGAACTCCGACCCGACCGCGTTCCGCAGGAACTGCCAGCTCAACCTGAAGGTCCACGTCCCCGGCGGCTTCACCTACGCCATCGCGAGCGCGGACTACCGGGGGTTCGCCTCCCTCCAGCGCGGCGCGAGCGCCACCCAGCGGGCCTCGTACTACTTCCAGGGCTCGCCCAGCACGGTGTACAAGAGCCACCCCTTCAGCGGCCCCCTCAACGACAACTGGCAGGCCACCGACGAGACGGACTGGGCCCAACTGGTCTACGCGCCCTGCGGAGTCCAGCGCAACTTCAACATCAACACCGAACTCCGGGTCAACGCCGGCACCCAGTCGGCCGACAAGGTCAGCTTCATGACGATGGACTCCACGGACGGGGACATCAGCACGGTGTACCACCTGGCGTGGAAGCAGTGCCCCCCGAAGAAGTCGTGACGGGGTGAGGGGCGGCCCGCCGACCGGCGGGCCGCCCCTCGCAGAGTGTTCCGGACACCCGGGCCCGGACAACGGCTGCGGGGCGAGAGCGGCTGGAGGACGTCCGGAAACGGCCTGACTCAGGTTCCGCTGGATCGGGACCCGGCCCTGGGCGTGAGTGCGGCAGCAGTGGCGGCGGCGAAGGCCTCGGGGTTGTCCGGCATGATGTTGTGGCCGCAGGCGGGGATCGGGACGACGGACACCCCTGCCCCGGTGAGAGCGTCGGCGCCCGGGAGTGGGCCGTCCGCCGCGGGGAGCAGGAAGGTGCGGGGGCTCTTCAGGTCCAGCAGGAGTGCACGCATGGTCGGGTCGGAGCCCCGGGTGAGGTGGAACGCGCTGCGGTGCAGGGCCTCGCGGCCCGCCAGGCGCATCGTGGACCACCAGTGGGCGCCGACCCGGTCACGGACCTCCTCCCAGCCGCCGCCCGTGACGAACTCCTCCTCGGAGTAGGCGGCGATGCCGCTGCTGCCCGGCGAGCCCGGGACGCGCGGGGTCGGGTCCAGGTTCGCGTCGATCAGGACCAGGCGGGAGACCAGGTGGGGGTGGCGGGCCGCCAGGACGATCGCGACCGAGCCGCCCATACTGTGGGCGATCAGCTCGGCGGCCGAGACACCCGCCCCCGTCAGTGCGTCGGCGACGGCGTCGGCGTGCGACTCCAGCCTGTAGTCGAAGTGCGTCGGGCGGTCGCTGACGCCGTGGCCCAGGAGGTCCAGAAGCGGGGAGCGGCGGCCGGACAGCCTCGGGTCGACCGCGACGGAAGCGAAGTAGGCCGGCGAGGTGGCGCCCAGTCCGTGCACGTAGACGCGCGGCGGCTGCTGCCCCGGCAGTTCGACCCAGCGGATTCGGTCGCCTTGGGGCGTTACGGCGGCGCTGCGCACGGTCTGCGTCTCCTGTGGTCGCGACGATGGGAGACACGAGATTGACGACCGGGGTTGGATGAGCCATGGAGTTTCTCTGCTACCACCGAGACCGGCCCGGCTCGCTGCCCTTGCGCGAGGAGCTGGGGGAGGCGCACTGGGCCTATATGGACCGGTACGAGGCCGAGTTGATCGCCCGGGGGCCGACCTTCGCCGATGACGGGGAGACGCCCACCGGCAGTGTGCACATCGTCGACCTGCCGGATGCCGCCGCCGCGCGGGCGTTCGCCTTCGACGAGCCCAACTACCAGGCCGGGGCGTACCGGGATGTGCTGGTGCGACGGTGGCGGAACCTGCTGGGCCGCTCCATGTGGGAGTTCCCCGGCGGCCGGACGGGCGGGAAGCGGTACCTCGTTCTCGGGCTCGGCTCGGGGGACGGCGCCGACCTCGATGTGCCGGGTGCCTGGCAGGACGAACTGATCGCGTACGGGCCGCTGCTGTCCGACGACGGTGCCGTGTGGGTGGGCACGGCGGCACTGGTGCGGGCTGCGGATGCGGAGGCGGCGCGTGCGGTGCTGACCTCGGAGCGGTATGCCGCGATCGAGGTGCATGACTGGGAGTTCGGCGGGCGACGGTGAGGCGCAGGGGGCACGTCCGCCGGTGTCCCTGCCGCCCATGGGCTGTGCGCGGCGACCGTCGGCCGGTACGTGCACATCGACCTCGACGTCCTCGACCCGTGGGTCTTCCCGGCCGTCGGCACACCGGAACCCGGAGGTCTCGGCATCGACGACCTGCTGGGAGCGGTACGGGCGCTGACGGGGGAGTTCACGCTCGCCGGCCTCGCGCTGACCGAGTGCGAGCGGGGGAGGACACCAGTCAGGTGGAGGCCGTACTGCGGCGGATTCTCGACGGGCTGTTCGGGACCGCCCGGGGCTGAGCAGTGAAGTGGGCGGCCCCGGCAGTCACCGGGCGGCGTGCTTGAGGAAGGCGGTCCAGGCGGTGGCGGAGATGTGGAGTTCGGGACCCTGCCCGTTCTTCGAGTCCCGGATATGGATCGTGTCCGGGTTGCTGGCGACCTCCAGACAGTCGCCGGAAGCGCTGCTGCTGTAACTGGACTTGTACCAGGCCAGTTCGCTGGTGTTCATAGGTCTCCTCGCATGCGCTGCAACAGGCTCACCGAGTCATCGAGGGAGAGAGCCTGTGCACGCATCCTGGCATACCTCCTCTGGAGCACGCTGACCACTTTCCGGTCGGTGACAAGCTGGCCGCTCTCTTGCCCTTCTAGGTAGGCGAACCACTGGTTCTCCGGTGTTTCCAGAAGGTGGAACGGGCCTTGGAGTCCCGAGTGGGATTCGCGTACCAGCGGCATCACCTGGATCTCGACGTTGCGTAGCTGGGAGCTCTTCAGCACGTGGTCGATGAGATCCCGCGTTACTGCCGTGCCGCCTGTGCATCGCAGGAACGAGTGTTCCTCGACGATGAAGCTGAAAGCGGTGTTCGGTCGCTCCCACAGCAGCTTCTGCCGCTCGGCTCGTGCCGCCCACCGTTCCTCGATCTGCCGGTCGGCGAGTGGCGGCAGGTTGTCTGCGGCGAGGGCCCGGATGTAAGCCTGCGTCTGCAATAGGCCGGGGACCATGCGGCACTCGTACGTGCACATGGTGATGGCCGTCTGCTCCAGCCCGGCCCACCGCCGAAACCAAGCCGCCAGCCCCGGCTGTCGCTCCAGACACCCCGCCGCCCTCTGCAACGCCCCCGTCCTCCCGAACACCTCCTCCGCGCGCTGCACGAATTCCGCTTCCGGCATCCTCCTCCCCAACTCCACGGACGCCACCGTGTGTTTGGAGAACCGCACCAGCTCCCCGAACTCCTCCCGGCTCAACCCCGCGTGCTCACGCAAGCCCTGGACCACCGCTCCGAACGTCCGCAGACTGTCGGAGGACTCCGGCTCGCCACCCGTGCCCGTCCCCACCACGCCATCGACCACCGTCGGCCACCTCCCGGAGCGATCGTCACGGTTGGTAACCGGTACTGTCCAGTCCGTCACCGCGTACGCTGCCGCAGCGTACGCGGCGGCAGCCTGGAGAATCGCCCCTCTCGGCCGCCAGATTGGACGCATGACGTCACAGTCCATCCCCCGGAACCCGGTCACCGTACGTGTGTTCAGGCAGCGCCTCAGCTCCACCCCGCGCGGTGCCCGCCTCGCCCGCAACCTCACTCTGAACCAGTTGCACTCCTGGGGCATCCCCTACGAGTCGGACGTCTCCTGCGCGGCCGGCGCGATCGTGGCCGAGTTGGCGGCCAACGCCGTGACGCACGGGCGCGTTCCGGGCCGGGACTTCGAGCTGCGGCTGGCGATCGTCACGGGCAGCGTCCGGGTGGAGGTGACCGACACCCGCAGTGGGCCGCCGTACCCGCCCGCTCCGGGTGCCGTACGCCCGCCCCGGCTCCTCGACGAGCACGGCCGGGGGTTCGTCCTGGTCGACGCGCTCGCCGACCGCTGGGAGGTGCTCGACCGCGAGCCGCCCGGCAAGACCGTGCGTGCGGAGATCCGGCTGCCGGAGTGGATTTCGAAGCTGCTCCCGCAGTGACATGCGACCGCAGGCTGTTGGCGAACATTGATGGTCCGCGCGGTTGTTGATGCGCGGACCATTGACGCGCAAGGGGTTCGATTCTACGGTCCGTTCGAACTTGCGAGCACTGTTCGAACTGTCGACCAGGTGTACCCCTCACCGCAAGGAGGACCCCGCATGAGCCGCACCCCCGTGCGCAGGCGCACCGCCCTGCTCGCACTCCCCGCCGCAGCACTGCTCGCCCTGATTCCGAGCACGGCGTCCGCCTACCCCAACCCCGGCCGGGTCACCGGCGACGTCGTCACCCACGACCCGTCGATGATCCGGACCTCGTCCGGCCAGTACCTGCTCTACGCCACCGGCGGCGGCATCGCCAACAAGACCAGCGGCGACCGCACCGCCTTCAGGAACGGCGCCGACGCCTTCTCCAGCCGGCCGGGCTGGTGGCGGAACTACTCCTCCGTGCCGGAGGCCTGGGCGCCGGACATCTCGTACCACGGCGGCAAGTACCTGATGTACTACTCCGTCTCGAAGTTCGGCTCCAACACCTCGGCCATCGGTCTCGCCACCTCCAGCACCGGCCAGCCGGGCAGCTGGACCGACCAGGGCACGGTCTACACGTCGAACTCCTCCAGCGACTTCAACGCCATCGACCCGAACCTCTTCGTGAACGACGACGGCAAGTGGTGGCTGTCCTTCGGCAGCTGGTGGACCGGAATCAAGATGATCCAGATCAACCCGTCCACGGGGAAGCAGCTCTCCTCCAACACCACCCGCCACTCGCTCGCCTCCCGCCCCACCGGGACCAAGGCCGTGGAAGCGCCCTTCATCGTCAAGCGGGGCGGCTACTACTACCTCTTCGCCTCGTACGACACCTGCTGCGCCGGCACCAGCTCGACGTACAAGGTGAAGGTCGGTCGCGCCTCCAGTGTCACCGGGCCGTACCGCGACAAGAACGGCGTCGACCTGATGAACAACGGCGGCACGCCCGTCCTGGAGTCGCACGGCAGCGTCATCGGCCCCGGCGGCCAGTCGATCCTGAAGGACGCCGACGGCGATCTGATCGTCTACCACTACTACGACGGCAACGCCAACGGCACGCCCAAGCTCGGCATCAACCTCTTGAACTGGAGCAGCGGATGGCCCGTCGCCTACTGACCCTGCTGGCGGCCCTGCTGCTCGCGCTGAGCCTCGGCCAGCCCTCCGCGAGCGCCGCCTCCTTCGCCAACCCGGTCAAGTCCGTCAAGGGCGCCGATCCCTGGATCTCGTACCACGACGGCAACTACTACCTGGTGACGACCAGTTGGACCGACGTCATCACCATCCGCAAGTCCACCACCCTCGCCGGGCTCTCCACCGCGCCCAGCGTCCAGGTGTGGAAGGGCGACGCCGCCTCCCGCTGCTGCAACATCTGGGCGCCGGAGCTGCACTTCCTGAACGGCCGCTGGTATCTGTACTACGTCGCCGGGCAGAACGTGTCCGACTACAACCCGACGCAGCGCAGCCATGTGCTGGAGAGCGCCGGTTCCGACCCCATGGGGCCGTACACCTACAAGGGGCAGCTCAGCAACGTGTGGATGCTGGACCCGAGCGTGCTGAACGTGGGCGGCAAGCTGTACATGCTGGGCAGCGCCAACACGGGCGGAACGCAGAACCTCGTCATCGCCCCGATGTCCAACCCCTACACCGTCAGCGGCTCCTACTCGACGATCTCGACGCCGACGCACGCCTGGGAACGGCAGGGCGGCACGGTCAACGAGGGCGCGGAGGTGCTGCAACGCGGCGGCCGGACCTTCCTGATCTACTCCGCGAGCGGCTGCTGGACGCCCGACTACAAGCTCGGGCAACTGGAGCTGACCGGCTCCAACCCGCTCTCCGCCTCCTCGTGGACGAAGAAGTCCACCCCCGTCTTCCAGCGCAGTGACGCCAACGGGGTGTACGGGCCCGGCCACAACGGCTTCTTCACCTCACCCGACGGCCGCGAGAACTGGATCGTCTACCACGCCAACGACTCGGCCTCGGACGGCTGCGACAACGGCCGTACGACCCGGGCGCAGAAGTTCACCTGGAACTCCGACGGCACGCCGAACCTCGGAACGCCCGTCCGGCTGGGGGCGAGCATGACCGGCCCGTCGGGTGAGCCGGCGACCGCGTCGACGACCTACACCGTCACCAACCGCAACAGCGGCAAGTGCCTGGATGTGGCAGGCGGCTCGGGGGCGGACGGGGCCGATGTCCGGCAGTTCTCCTGCAACGGCAACGCCAACCAGCGCTGGCGCCTGGAGGACCTCGGCGACGACACCCACCGTCTGGTGAACCTCGCCACCGGCAAGGTGCTGGACACCGCCGACTGCTCGGCCGCCGACGGCGCCGACCTGCGCCAGTGGTCCTGGCTGAACAACACCTGCCAGCGGTACCAGTTCGTGGCCACGGACGGTGGCTTCGTCCGCATCGTCAACAAGGCCACGGGGAAGGTGGCGGACGTCGCCGACTGCTCGACGGCGGACAGCGCCGACGTACGCCAGTGGTCCTGGCTGAACAACGCCTGCCAGGAGTGGAAACTGACGGCGGTGTGAGTCCCTGGGGGGCGCGGGGAACTGCGCGAACATCCCCAACGGGCCCGCACTCGCCCGGTCGCGGAAACCACCTACGGCGCTGAGGTGTTACCCGGCCTGCCCCATCCCCGCCGCGTTGGGCCAGTTCTGCGCGGCGGGCCACCCCGTGGCAGGCGCCGGTGTCAGCCCGTTCGTGCCTCGCACCTGCGCCGCCGTCAGGCCGCCACGGGCCGGGACACCGGGCGGCGTGGGCCCGGTGAACGGGGCGGCCATCGGTGTCGGCGCGGGCACGGCGGCAGGGACCGGCGCCGGAGCAGGGACCGGCGCCGGGGCTTGGGCGGCGGGCGCCAGGAGCGGTGCCGGGGCGGCCATCGGCTGGGGAGCCGGCTGCGGTATCTGGGGCTGGGGCTGCGGCATCTGCGGCTGGGGCATCGGCGCCGCAGCCGGCATCGGCATCCCACCGGTCGTGCCCGCCGGTACGGCGGACGCGGCGGCGGGGAGCGGCATGCCGATGCCGGTGGTCGGAGCGGGGGCGGGGGTGGGGGCCGGGGCGAGCCCCGGCCCACCGCCCGCACCGGTACTCGCGGCCGCGGGCGCGGGCACCGGCGCGGGGGAGAACCCCGGGCCGCCCGCCCCGGCGCTCGCGGCAGCCGGAGCCGCGGCGAGCCCCGGCCCCCCGGCGGGGGCCGGAACTGCGGCCATCCCCATCGCCTGCGCCGCGAGCCCTCGCATGCCCGACCCGTTCGTCTCGCTCACCAGACGGTCCACGGCCGCCGTACCCGAGCTGTAGCCGGTCCCGTTGCCCGGCTCGGGTACGGCGGCTCCCCTCCTGGACGTCCCGTAGAGCACCTGTTCCAGGCCGGACACCAGGCGACGCACGTCCACCTGGGGGCGCACCACGAGACGCAGGAAGCGACTGGAGGAACCGATCTTGTTGCCGCACTCGCGGACCAGGATGCGGTGCTCGGTGAGCATCCGGTCCCGGACCACGGTGCCCTCGGCGCCCACGGGGAGACGCACGAAGAGGAAGTTGCCCTGCGACGGGTAGACCGTCAGCCCGGGCAGGGAGGAGAGCTGGCCGGACATGTCGAGCCGGTCGCGGCGCACCTGCTGCAGGCTCTGCGCGTACTCGGCGCCGTGCTCCTTCAGCATGAAGACGACGTGCTCGGCGAAGGAGTTGAGGTTCCACTTCGGGAGCATCGAGCGGACCCGGCCCGCCAGCGCCGGGTTGGCGACGAGGTAGCCGAAGCGGATGCCGTGCAGGCCGAAGTTCTTGCCGAGGCTGCGCAGCACGACCACGTTGGGCCGCAGCATCGCCTCCTGGACGACGGACGGCTCGGCCTCGGCGTCCGCGAACTCCAGGAACGACTCGTCGACGATGATCAGATCGAGGTCGGCCATGGCGTCCATGAACTGGACGATCGCGTGCTTGTGCAGGAAGCCGCCGTCGGGGTTGTTCGGGTTGCAGATCACCGCGACGCGGGTGCCGCGGGCCCGGATGAACTCGGCGTACTGCGCGAGGTCGAGGGCGAAGCCGCTGGACTCCTGGAGCGGGAACATGTCGACCCGCTTGCCGGTCTCCATCGGCTGGTCGGTCCAGCGGCCGAAGGTGGGGACGGGGACGGCGAGGGACTCGCGCACCAGCAGGTGGTCGATCCAGGTGATGAGCTCGGTCGAGCCGTTGCCCATGGCCACGCACTGCGGGGGCAGCTGGAGCAGGCTGCACAGCTCGGCGGTGATCGTGTCGGCGCTGCTCGGGTAGTACGTGATGATGTCGCGCAGCCGGCCCGCCATGTCCTCGAACATGGCCGGGGTGGGGAAGTACGGGTTGCAGGGGATACAGAAGTCCACGGGGCCGGTTCCCTCGCCGCCCTCGCGTGTCAGAGCCGCCATCGACGGGCTGTGTGCCGCGGTACTGCGGAACAGCGACGTGACGTTGTCGGCCATGGAACCTCCGTATGAGGCGGGTCCGTTGGGGACGGCCGGACCCGACGTTCAAGGGCGGCCCGCGCGGGGGAGCGCGGGCCGCCCATTCATACGGAGACCACGGTGACACCGTTCAACCGTCGGGAAAACGGTCGGAACGTGTGCCCTTCCTGTGAAGGCGCGTCAGTGACCTCGGTTTCGTGAGGCCTGCCGACGGCCTCAGCAGCCGAACGTGTGGATCGTGGTCGTCCGGTAGGTCTGCCCCGGTCGCAGCACCGTCGACGGGAACTTCGGCTTGTTCGGCGAGTCCGGGAAGTGCTGTGTCTCCAGGCACAGGGCGTCGCCCTGCCGGTAGGTGCGGCCGGACGGGCCGGTCAGCGTGCCGTCGAGGAAGTTGCCGGAGTAGAACTGCAGACCCGGCTCGTTCGTGGCGATCTTCATACTGCGCCCGGAGGCCGGGTCGCGCAGGGTCGCGACGTGCTCGGGCCGGGCGGTGATGCCCTTGTCGAGGACCCAGTTGTGGTCGAAGCCCTTGGCGGTCACCAGCTGCGGGTGCGAGACGCGGATGTCCCGGCCGATCGGCTTGGCCCGGGTGAAGTCGAACGGCGTGCCCGCGACCTTGGCCAGCTCGCCCGTGGGGATCAGGCCCGCGTCGGTGGGCGTGTAGCGGGAGGCGGCGATCTGGAGCTCGTGGTCCTCGATCGTGCCGCTGCCCTCACCGGCGAGGTTGAAGTAGACGTGGCTGGTGAGGTTGACGACGGTGGCCTTGTCCGTGGTCGCCTCGTAGTCGATGCGCCAGTCGCCGTGCCGGGTGAGCGTGTACGTCACCTTCGTCTTGAGCGTGCCCGGGTAGCCCATCTCGCCGTCGACGCTCGTGTAGTACAGGTGCAGACCGACGTCGGAGCCCTTGGTGAACGGCTCGACGTCCCACACGCGCTTGTCGAAACCCTGGGCGCCGCCGTGCAGGCTCTGCTCGCCGTCGTTCACGGACAGCTGGTAGTTCTTGCCGTCGAGGGTGAACTTGCCCTGGCCGATGCGGTTGCCGTACCGGCCGATGAGCGCGCCGAAGTACGGGGTCTTCGCGACGTAGTCCTCGAGGTTGTCGAAGCCCGCGGAGACGTTGGCGTACCGGCCGCGACGGTCGGGGATCTCCAGGGACTGGACCACACCGCCCCAGGACAGGACCTTCAGGCGGGTGCCGCCGTTCTCCAGCGACCAGCTGTGGACCTTGGTGCCGTCGGCCAGCTTGCCGAAGAGCCTCTTCACCGGCTTCCTGCCTCCCGTGGCGTGCGCCGTGCCGCCGAGCGTGGTGGCGGCTATGCCCGCCGCCGCCGCTCCCGCGATGACCGTGCGTCTGTTCAGTTCCATGTGCGGCTCCCGATAAGGAGAGGGCCCCGCCTGGCGGCGGGGCCCCGATCTGACTTACGAACCGACCTTGCGCTTGTTCCACACGTCGAACCCGACCGCCGCCAGCAGCACCAGGCCCTTGATGACCTGCTGCCAGTCGGTGCCGATGCCGACGAGGTTCATACCGTTGTTCAGCACGCCCAGGACCAGGCCGCCGATGATCGCGCCGAGCACGGTGCCGACACCGCCGCTCATCGACGCACCGCCGATGAACGCCGCCGCGATCGCCTCCAGCTCGAAGTTGAGGCCGGCCTTGGGCGAGGCCGCGTTGAAGCGGGCGGCGAAGACCAGACCCGCCAGGGCCGCGAGCATGCCCATGTTCAGGAAGACCAGGAAGGTGACCTTCTTGTCCTTCACACCCGACAGCTTGGCCGCCGGGAGGTTGCCGCCGATGGCGTAGATGTGGCGGCCGATGATCGCGTTGCGCATGACGTAGCCGAAGCCGACGAGCAGCACGCCCAGCACGAGCAGCACGATCGGGGTGCCCTTGTAACTGGCCAGCAGCATCGTCAGCGTGAGGATGGCGGCGCCGATCGCGACCAGCTTCAGCAGGAACAGCTTGGCGGGCGGGACCTCCAGGTCGAACTCCTGCTGCCGCTTGCGGTCACGGACCTCCTGGAAGATCACGAGGGCGATCAGCGCGAAGCCCAGCAGCAGGGTGAGGTTGTGGTAATTCGTCTCCGGGCCCACTTCGGGCAGGAAGCCGTTGGCCATCTTCTGCAGGCCCCGCGGGAACGGGCCGAGCGTCTGGCCCTCCAGGAAGATCTCCGTCAGTCCGCGCCAGATCAGCATGCCCGCCAGGGTCACGATGAACGATGGTATGCCGCCGTAGGCGATGAAGAATCCTTGGATGGCGCCCGCGAGCGCGCCCACCGCCAGACACAGGATCACCGCGACCGGCCAGGGCAGATCGTTCCTGACCATGAACACGGCGGCCATCGATCCGATGAACGCCGTCAGTGATCCGACCGACAGGTCGATGTGACCGGCGATGATCACCAGCATCATGCCCATCGCGAGGATGAGGATGTAGCTGTTCTGCAGCACCAGGTTGGAGACGTTGCGTGGCAGCAGCAGGTCGCCGTCGGTCCAGACGGCGAACAGGACCACGATCAGGCCCAGGGCGATCAGCATGCCGTACTGCCGCATGTTGCGGCGCATGCCGTCCATGACCAGCTGCAGCAGGCCGCCGCCCTCGGCCCCTCCGCTCTTGCCCGGCGGCGCGGGGGCCGGGCTCTTGGCGGTCACGTCCGTGCTCATCGGGTTACCTCTTTGTCCTTCGTCATCTGACGCATCAGCGATTCCTGGGAGGCCTCGGCCCGCGAGAACTCACCCGTCAGCCGCCCCGCGGCCATCGTGTAGATGCGGTCGCACATGCCGAGCAGCTCGGGCAGCTCGGAGGAGATGAAGACGACCGCCTTGCCCTGGGCGGCCAGCTGGTCGATGACCGTGTAGATCTCGTACTTGGCACCGACGTCGATGCCGCGCGTCGGCTCGTCCAGGATCAGCACCTCCGGACCCGAGAAGATCCACTTGCTGAGGACGACCTTCTGCTGGTTGCCGCCGGACAGCTTGCCCACCGGCTCGAACACCGTCGGCGCCTTGATGTTCATGGAGGTGCGGAAGCCCTCGGCGACCTGCCGCTCCTCGTGCTCGTCGACCACACCGCGCTTGGCGACCTTGCCCAGGGCGCTCAGCGAGATGTTCCGGTTGATGGTGTCGATGAGGTTGAGGCCGTAGTGCTTGCGGTCCTCGGTGACGTACGCGATGCCGTGCTTGACCGCCTCGGGGACGGACTTGGTACGGATCTCCTTGCCGTCCTTGAGGACGGTGCCGCCCGCGTACCGGCCGTAGGTCCGCCCGAAGACGCTCATCGCCAGTTCGGTGCGGCCGGCGCCCATCAGACCGGCGATCCCGACGATCTCCCCGCGCCGCACGTGGATCGACACGTCGTCGCACACCTTGCGCTGCTGGTCGATCGGGTGGTGCACGGTCCAGCCCCGGATCTCCAGGGCGGGTGCCGCGCCCTCCTCGGGCTCGTGCGGCGACCGCTCGGGGAAGCGGTTCTCCAGGTCGCGGCCGACCATGCCGCTGATGATCCGGTCCTCGGTGGTCTCCGCGGCCTTCACGTCGAGGGTCTCGATGGTCTGGCCGTCACGGAGGATCGTCACCGAGTCGGCGACCCTGCGGATCTCGTTGAGCTTGTGGGAGATGATGATCGAGGTGATGCCCTGCTTCTTCAACTCCAGGATCAGGTCCAGGAGTTTGCCGCTGTCCTCGTCGTTCAGGGCGGCGGTCGGCTCATCCAGGATGAGCAGCTTCACCTTCTTCGACAGCGCCTTCGCGATCTCCACGAGCTGCTGCTTGCCCACGCCGATGTCGGCGACGCGGGTGTCGGGGTGGTCGGCGAGACCCACCCGGCGCAGCAGCTCGGTGGCGTGCCGCAGCGTCTCGGTCCAGTTGATGATCCCCCGGGTGGCGTGCTCGTTGCCGAGGAAGATGTTCTCCGCGAGGGAGAGGTAGGGCACCAGCGCCAGTTCCTGGTGGATGATCACGATGCCGCGCTCTTCGCTGGCCCGGATGTCCTTGAACTGGCAGACGTCTCCCTCGAAGAGGATGTCGCCCTCGTACGTGCCGTGCGGGTGGACGCCGGAGAGGACCTTCATGAGGGTCGACTTGCCGGCGCCGTTCTCCCCGCAGATGGCGTGGACCTCGCCCTGCCGGACGGTCAGTGTGACGTCCGAGAGCGCCTTGACGCCGGGAAAGGTCTTGACGATCGAGCGCATTTCCAGGACGGGTCCCGCC
The DNA here is from genome assembly GCF_040303285.1 of Streptomyces sp. NPDC096046. NCBI lineage: Bacteria > Bacillati > Actinomycetota > Actinomycetes > Kitasatosporales > Streptomycetaceae > Streptomyces > Streptomyces sp. NPDC096046. The sequence continues at coordinate 79,052 of NZ_JBEOSZ010000030.1, forward strand.
ATGGTCGTGCCTTCCAGTCAGTGGTGAATCGTCGGTCGGTGGCGGGGACTACTTGAGGTCGCCCTCCTTGATGTAGCCGGAGTCGACGACCTCCTTCTGGTAGTTCGACTTGTCGACCGCGACGGGCTCCAGCAGGTAGGCCGGGACGACCTTCGAGCCGTTGTCGTACGTCTTGGTGTCGTTGACCTCGGGCTTCTTGTCGTTCAGCAGCGCGTCGACCATGTTCGAGGCGACCTTGGCGAGCTCGCGGGTGTCCTTGTAGACGGTCATCGACTGCTGGTCGGCGATGATCGACTTCACGGAGGCGAGTTCGGCGTCCTGGCCGGTGACGACCGGCAGCGGCTTGCTCTTGGAGCCGTAGTCGTCGGACTTCAGCGCCGACAGGATGCCGATGGAGATGCCGTCGTAGGGCGAGAGGACCGCGTCGACCCGCTCGCTCTTGTAGGACGAGGTCAGGATGTCGTCCATGCGCTTCTGGGCGGTGCCGCCGTCCCAGCGCAGGGTGGTGACCTGGTTGAGCTTGGTCTGGCCGGAGCGGACGACGAGCTGCTTCTTGTCGATGTAGGGCTGCAGGACGTTCATCGCGCCCTGGAAGAAGTAGCGGGTGTTGTTGTCGTCGTTGGAGCCGGCGAACAGCTCGATGTTGAAGGGGCCCTTCTTGGAGCCGTCCTTCAGGCCGAGCTTCTCGACGATGTAGGTGCCCTGGAGCTCGCCGACCTTCTCGTTGTCGAACGACGCGTAGTAGTCGACGTTCTCCGTGCCGAGGATCAGGCGGTCGTAGGAGATGACCGGGATGTCGGCTTCCTTGGCCTGCTGGAGCACGTTGTTCATCGACTTGTTGTCGATGGCGGCGACGATCAGCGCCTTCACACCCTGGGTGATCAGGTTCTCGATCTGCGAGACCTGCTGGTCCGGGTCGTCCTCGCCGTAGACGAGCTGGGTCTTGTAGCCCTTGGACTCCAGGTCCTTCTTGACGTTGTTGCCGTCGGCGATCCAGCGCTCGGAGGACTTCGTCGGCATCGCGATGCCGATGGTGCCGCCCTTGGCGCTGTCCCCGCTCTCCTCGCTGCCGCCCTCGCTGCTCTGCCCGCAGGCGGACAGGGTGAGGGCGAGGGACGCGGCTCCGGCTATGGCGGCGAGGGCGGCTCTGCGGTTACGCATGATCGTCATCCTTGATCTGTGGCAGGGCTCGGTCTGGGGGCGCGAAGTCGCTCCGGTGGTCGTGCCGGAAAGACCGAGAAGAGATGTGTCGGATTGTGGTCGGCTGTGTCTTCTTCTGTGAAGCCGAGTTTCCGGAACGTTATGCCGGAATTTCGAACCGTTGCAGATCACCGGGCAGCCGGGATCCGAGAGGCGCCATGTCGCCGTCCGCGCCATGGCGGGCCAGCAGGTCCAGGGCGAGCCGGCCGCGGCGCACCCGCTCCTTGGCGGTGGCCAGCGTCAGCTCCCGCATGTGGTGCCCGTACGGGTAGATCCCGGGGGCCTTGGACAGGCCGAACTTCAGGTACAACGGGGCCCCGCGTCTGATGAGCTCGGCCACCTCGTACATCCGGACGTAGCCGCCGAGGTCGTCGGGGGCCTCGATGTACATGTCCATCGGGGCGCTCGACACCCGTCGTATCTCGGTGAGGTGATCGAGCGTCAGGTCACTGGGCACATTGACCGAGTCGGCGCCGAGTCGCTCGTAGACCGCGTACGCGGCCGGGTTGACGGGGCCGATGAGCGCGGAGACCTTCAGCGTCGTGTCGGCCGGGATGATCCCGGCGGCCCGGGCCCGGTGCAGCGTCCACAGCACGCCCTCGTCGGCGACGAGCAGGCACGCGACGCCCAACTCCGTGGCTCTGACGGCGTCTTCGACGCAGCCGGCCACGGCGTCGTGGCCGCGGGCCCGCAGTCCGGCGCCCCGCGAGTCGGTGCGCGTGGACCCGCCGATGTCCCAGGTGCCGCGCGGCCCGGTGAACAGGCAGAGCTCGATGTCGCGTTCGGCCGTCGCCTCGACCATCTCGGTGATCTCGGCGTCGGACAGCATCCACACCCCGCTGCCCTGGCTGATCCGGTGGATCGGCACGTCCAGCCGCGAGGCCTCCTTCAGGACCACCGCCAGTGCCTCGGGACCCTCGCAGGAGGGGATCTCGGTGCGCCAGCGGCCGCCGCCCGGGAAGGAGTGCGGCGAGGCGTCGGCGGGGTCGGGGGCGGGCGCGTTCAGGCCCAGGGCGGTGAGCGCCTGCTCACCGGGCCTGCGCGCTGCCGGGGCGGAAGCGTCGGTCACGGGAATGTCCTTCGGTTCGATATGTCGGACGATGTTCGCGGCTCTGGGGCGCTGGGGCAAGGGGTTGGGGCAAAACTGGGTGTACGCCGGTACGGGAGCCGTCAGGTCGCCCCCGTACCGGCGTACGTCTAGGGGCGGAGCAGGACCTTGCCCACCTTCGGATCGCCGGCCCCGACCAGCTCGATGGCCTGCGAGAACTCGGCGAGCGGCAACTCGTGCGTCACCAGCGGCAGCGGGTCGAGCAGACCGGCGGCGAACACCCGCACCGTGTGAGCCCAGGCGTCCGGCGGCGCACCGAACACGGTGTGCACCTCCAACTGCCTCACCACGAGGTCGGTCGGGTCGAGTCCGTCGGCGTCCGGCGCCGGGATGCCGGTCAGCACCAGCCGGCCGCCGCGCCTGAGCAGACCGGCCGAGATCCGGGCGGCGTCCGCGGACCCGGCCGTCTCGATCACCACGTCGAAGTCGTCGGGGAGTTCCTGGTCCTTCGTCCGGAAGTCCGTCGCGCCGTACTGCCGCGACAGCGCCTCGCGGTCCCGGCGGGTGCCGACCACCAGCAGCTCGGCCGGCGAGTTCGCCTTCAGGAACTGCACGGCGAACATGCCGAGGGTGCCGGTGCCGACCACGGCGACGCGCTCACCGGGCTGTGCGTTGCCCTTCAGCGCGGCGGCCGCGATGCAGGCGGCGGGTTCCAGGAGGGCGGCGGCCGTGAGGTCGCAGTCGTCCGGGAGGGCGTGCAGGAGGCGGGCCGGGAGGGTCAGCGTGGCCGCCATCGCGCCCGGCTGGGTGAACCCGGTCTCCTCGTACCCGGCGCTGCACAGGGTCGTGTCGCCCGCGTGGCAGCGGTCGCAGACCTGACAGTTTCGAAAGCCCTCACCGACGACCTTGCGGCCGACGAGGGACGCCGGGACACCGGCGCCCACGGCCTCCACCGTCCCGGACCACTCGTGGCCCGGGGTCAGCGGGTAGCGCACATAGCCCTCGGGGCGGTTGCCCTGGTAGACCTCGCGGTCGCTGCCGCAGATCCCGGAGGCGTGGACCCGCACCAGCGCCTCGCCCGCCTCGGGCCGCCGGGGCTCGTGCGGGACGAGCCGGTGCTCGCCCGGGGCGTCGACGACGACAGCCGTGCTCACTGCGAGCCCTTCGGCTTGCGCTGTTCCCAGCCTTCCGCCCACAGGTCGAAACGGGCCTGCTGCTGGGGGAACTCGGCGGCGGCGTCCACGTCCAGCTCCACGCCCAGGCCCGGGGCGTCGGAGAGGTGGAAGCAGCCGTCCTCCGGGTTCACCTGCGGCGCGCCCTTGACCACCTTCTTGATCTCCGCGTCGGCGAAGTCGTTGAAGTGCTCCAGGATCTTGAAGTTCGGCGAGGTGAAGCCGACCTGGAGGGACGCGGCGGTCAGGACCGAGCCGCCCACGTTGTGGGGGGCCACCAGCATGTAGTGGGTCTCGGCGGTCGCGGCGAGCTTCCTGGTCTCCCAGATACCACCGATATGGCCGACGTCCGGCTGGATGATGTCCACGGCCTGGCTCTCGAACAGCTCCCGGAACTCGATCCGGTCGTGGATGCGCTCACCGGTGGCGACCGGCATGTCGACCTTGGCGGCGACCTTCTCCAGCGCCTTCAGGTTCTCCGGCGGGACCGGCTCCTCCAGCCACGCCGGCTTGAACGGCGCCAGCTCCTTGGCCAGGCGCACGGCCGTGGCGGGGGAGAAGCGCCCGTGCATCTCCAGCATCAGCTCGGCCTCGGGGCCGATGGCGTCGCGGACCGCCTCGATCAGGGAGACGGCGTACAGGGTCTGCTGGTGGTCCAGCTCGAAGTGGCCGGTGCCGAAGGGGTCGATCTTGAGCGCCCGGTAGCCGCGCTCCATCACGCCCTGGGCGGCCTTGTGGTAGGCCTCCGGGGTCCGCTCGGTGGTGTACCAGCCGTTGGCGTACGCCTTGACCTTGTCGGTGACCTTGCCGCCCAGCAGCTGCCAGACGGGGACGCCCAGGGCCTTGCCCTTGATGTCCCAGCAGGCCATCTCGATCACGGCGATTCCGGACATCACGATCTCGCCCGCACGGCCGTAGTCGCCGTACTTCATGCGCTTGACGAGGTCCTCGACGGCGAAGGGGTCGGAACCGAGGATGTGATTGGCCTCGGCCTCCCTCAGGTAACCGAGAAGGGCGTCGGTGTGTCCCAGCATCCGGGTCTCGCCGACTCCGGTGATGCCTTCGTCGGTGTGCACCTGGACGTACGTCAGGTTGCGCCACGGCGTCCCGACCACGTGTGTGCTGATTCCGGTGATGCGCACGGCGGTTGTCCCTCGCAGCTTCGTCGGTTCATTTCCGTCAGAGTGTTGCGTCAGCGTCCCGTTCGTGTTCCGGCGACCCGCTTTGTTCGAGATTTCGGCACACGTTCGAAATGCTGGCGTGACAGTAAGGATCCGATGGCGGGGGTGTCAATGGGTCGCGCACATAACGGTTTCGACGGTTTCGAAACCACCGAGGAGCGGTGTCCCTACAGAACCTTCACGGATGGATCTAGGAACCAGACCGGCGGGGAACTTAATCTTCCCGCGTCATGGACTACTGCGACCCGTGCCGTCGGCACCTCAACGGCGCCCTTGCCTGCCCGGGCTGCGGCACCTCGGCCGAAGCGCTGCGCCGGTCCGAGCCGGAGTACGGCGGCTACGGCGCCACCGCGTCCGGGGGCGCGGGCGCCACCCCCGAAGGGTCGGCGGAGCCGTACGCGCCGGACGACGCGCACGGCGACGACGCGCACGGCGACGACGCGCACGGCGACGACGCGCACGGCGACGACGCGCACGGCGACGACGCGCACGGCGACGACGCTCACGGCGACGACGCTCACGGCGACGACGGGGACGACGGCGAGGGCGAGCACCTGGGACGTGCCGCGCGTCGTCGCGGGCGGGGCCGCGGGCCGGCCGCCGACGGTCCGGGCACGGCGAGCCGACGGGACCGCAAGGCCGCGGCACACCGCCGGCGGCGGCGCAGGGCCCTTTTCGTGGCGGCCGGGTTCGTGCTGGCGGCCGGCGGCCTGAGCCTCGCGGAGCTCGGCATGGACGCCCCGAGTTCCACGCCCGGGCCGGCCGCGGTCGGAGGCGAGTCCCCGGACGGAGGCGCGTCGGCCGAGGCGGGGGAGTCGAGCAGCGCCCCGGGTGGTGGGGCGGGAGCTGAAGACGCGTCGGTTTCCCCGTCCCCGGACGCGTCCGGTTCGCCCTCCGCGTCGGCGTCCCCGACGGACGGCGCGTCGGAGTCCCCGGAGGGTGACGAGCCGAGCAAGGAGGCCGAGTCGGCCGCGGCGGGCGATTCCCCCGACCGCCCGACCGCCGCACCCACGGCCGCCCCGCCGGCCCCTGCCCCGACCCCGACCCCGGACCCGACCACCCCGGCACCCGAACCGGAACCGGAACCGACCCCCTCCCAGACGTGCGACCGGTTCCTGTGGTGGTGCACTTAGTTAGGGGGCTTCTGATGGATCTCCGTGGCGTCGCGACGCCCGGCACGCTCCCCCGCTCTCGGCTTCGCTCGAACGGGAGTGGCCCCCACCGCCGCACCGCGCGAAAGCCCAGGTAGCTCCGCTACGAGGGCTTCCCCGCGGCACGCCGAGAGCACGCACCGAACGCCGCTCCGTCTGCCACGGAGATTTATCAGAAAGGGCCTAGCTAGCCCGACCCGACGGCGCGGGGCCGCGTACGGCAGCCGGCTACGGCCGTACCGTACGCGGCCCCGCCACGTCGGCCCCCAACTCCGTGACCCTGTACCGCAGTTCACGGTCCGCGGTCACCACCAGGCAGGCCTGCCCGGCCTCCCGCCGCACCAGCTCGACCATGTGGTCGTCCCCGCTCCCGGCAGCGGACTCCACCCGCACGCCCGGCACGGACCCCACGCCCCGAGCGGCCCCCTCCACCACGAGCATGATCTCCACGGGCCCCGGACGCCCCGGCACCCCGTCCGCCGCCAGCCGGTCCCGCAGCCGCTCCGCGGCCCCCGCCGGTCCCGCCACCACCCGTCTGGCACCGACCCGACGACGTTCGCGGCGTCGACGATCACCAGGAGGGGGACGTCAGTGTTCATGCGGCAAGGGTCGCACGGCGGCCCCGTCCGGGACCGGCCCGCTCACTCCGCTGCCCCCTCCTCGAAGCTCGCGAAGTACGCCGCCGCCATGTCCTCGTCGCCGTGCCCCTGCGCCGTCGCACGCTCAAAGCGCTCCGCGCTCGCCGCCGCCACGTCCAGCTGTACGCCATGCCGTTCGCCGGCCTCCACGATGAGCCGCGCGTCCTTCGCCGCCGTGCTCACCGCGAACGCGGCCGGGGACAGCCCGCCGTTCAGCACCAGCCCCGTCTTCGCCCGCAGATACCCCACGTCGAGCGGCCCGCCGTCGATCGCCTCGAAGAACCGCTGCGGGTCGACGTCGAGGGCCTTGGACAGCGCGAGCACCTCACCGGCGGCGTTGGTCACCGCGAGTACCCAGCTGTTGGCGACCAGCTTCAGCCGGGTCGCGCTGCCCGCCCCGCCGTCCTCCCCGGTCCACACCGTACGGGCGCCGACGGCGTCGAACACCGGCGTCACCGTCTCGCGGCCCTCGGCCGGCCCCGCCGCGAGGACGGTGAGCTGACCGGCCTCGGCGGGCTGGCGGGTGCCGAGGACAGAGGCGTCGTAGAAGACGAGGCCATGCTCGTCGGCGAAGTCGGCCAGGCCGGCCATGGCGTCGATCCCGGCGGTCGTCGACTGCATCCAGACGGCACCGGACCGCAGGGCGGGCGCCGCCTCACGCATGACGGCCAGCGTCGCGGGGCCGTCGTACAGCACGGTCAGGACGACGTCGGCACCCTGGACCGCCTCGGCGGGGGTGCCGGCGACGAAGGCGCCGTCGGCGGCCAGGGGTTCGGCCTTGGCCCGGGTGCGGTTCCAGGCGCGGACGGTGTGCCCGGCCCCTCACGAGATTGCGGGCCATCGCGGCGCCCATGATGCCGGTGCCCAGGACGCTCACGGTGAGCTTGTCGGTCATGACGTCGGCTTCCTGTTCTCGTACGGACGTTGCTACCAGTGATGTGACCAAGATCATGACCACCCGCGTGAGGCGGTTTCCGTATGCCCTGATTCTCCTCTCGATCATCACGCTTTCCTCGGAGTACAGTCCGTCAGCTTGTTCTCATCAAATTTTCATATAGGGGGGTGAGGTGTGTGAGCACCGAAGGGAAGTCGCGAAGACGCGTCGTGGGCGGCGCGCTGTCCGTGGCACTCGGTCTGGGCCTGGTGGTGGCACTGCCACCTGCGGCGACCACGACCGCATCGGCCGCGGCACCGCGGCAGACGTCCGCACCGGGCACGGGCAACGAGACCTTGTCCGAAGGCGAGGCGCTGGCCAAGGCCAAGCGGACCGGCACGGATGTGGAGATCGTGTCGCTGCGCGGCGAGAGCAGCGAGGTGTACGCGACACCGGACGGCAAGCTCGAGGCGCGGGAGCACCTACGCCCCGTACGCGCCCGGGTGGACGGCGCGTGGCAGCCGATCGACACCGGCCTCGCCAAGCGCGCCGACGGCACGGTCGCGCCCGGGGCGACCACGGTACGGCTGGAGTTCTCCGGCGGCGGCGACGAGCCCCTGGTGCGCATGGAGCGCGCCGGCCGTGAGCTCGCCCTGTCCTGGCCGACGACACTCCCGGCACCGGAACTCGACGGGGACACCGCGACCTACCGAAACGTCCTTCCGGACGTGGACCTGCGCATGGGCGCGCAGGAGGACGGCTTCACCCAGCTGCTCGTCGTCAAGTCCGCCGAGGCCGCGGCCAGTCCGGAACTCAAGGAGCTGCGGCTGAAGCTGTCCGCCCAAAACCTGGACGTACGAGAGACGGCCACGGGCGGTCTGGAAGCCGTCGACGAGGGCGCGGGCAGCACGGTGTTCGAGGCGCCCAGGCCCGTCATGTGGGACTCCAGCCCCGGGAAGAGCGCGACGGCCGCGGCCAAGCCGGCCGCAGGCGTGGAACGTGCCAAGGCCACGCTCTTGGCCGGGGAAACCGAGGCCGCCCCGACCGACGGCAGCGGCGACGGGGTCGACGCCGGCGAGTCCGGGAAGCTCGCGCCCGTCGGTGTGGAACTGCCCGCCACCGGCCGCGAGCTGGTGCTCAAGCCGGACGCGGACGTGCTGAAGGGCCCGGACACCAAGTACCCCGTCTACATCGACCCGCAGTGGTACTCGCCCAAGCGGTCCGCGTGGACGATGGTGTCCAAGTACTGGGCGTCGTCGCCGCAGTGGAAGTTCAACGGCGAGTCCACCGCCGGCATGGGCTACTGCGGCTGGCACTACTGCCAGCCGTACGACACCAAGCGGCTCTTCTACCGCATCCCCGTCTCCAAGTTCGCGGGCCGCAGCATCCTGTCCGCCGAGTTCGTCGTGCGCAACACCTGGTCGGCGTCGTGCTCGGACCGCGGGGTGCAGCTGTGGCGCACCAAGGGCATCAGCTCCTCGACCACCTGGAACTCCCAGAACGACTCGGACTTCTGGATCGACCACCTCAAGACGGAGAGCTTCGCGTACGGCTATGACGGCTGCGCCGCCAAGGACGCGGAGTTCGACGTGCGCTCCGCCGTCCAGCAGGCCGCGAACGGCAAGTGGTCGACGATGACCTTCGGTCTGCGGGCGTCCAGCGAGACGGACGAGTACGGCTGGAAGCGCTTCTCGGACGACGCGTTCCTGCGGGTCAAGTACAACCGCCCGCCGTCCCAGATCAAGATGTCGCAGCTGACGGCGGAGTACGGCGGCACCTGCAAGAAGCCTTCCTCCCCGGCCCGTGTGCGCACCCTGGGCAAGGTCTATGCGAACAACGTCACCGACCCCGACGGGGACAACGTCGCCGTCCAGTTCCAGGCCAAGTGGGACTCCGGTGACGGCAAGGGCCTCATCGCCCGGTGGAAGCCGGCGCTGACCTCGTACAAGAAGTCGGGCTCCGACTTCTCCATCACGCTGCCCTCGATCACCGCGAACAAGACCGTCCACTGGTACGCGCGCTCCTATGACGGGGGCCAGTACTCGCCGTGGTCGTACACCGGTGACCCCACGGGCTGTTACTTCGTCTACGACACCAAGGTGCCCAAGGCACCGACGATCGCATCCGGTGAGTACCCGGCCTCCGACCCGGAGAACCCCGGGGACCCGTGGTACGACGGCGTCGGCAAGTACGGCTTCTTCGACATCGATGCGGCCGAGACCGATGTGACGAAGTACTGGTTCGGTATCAACGGTGACCCGACCTCGAAGAACACGCTGACCACGTCCTCCGGCGCGCTGAAGACGGCACCTGTGCTGCCCGCCAAGCCCGGGCTCAACTTCATCACCGCGCAGGCGTTCGACTCGGCGGGGAACGACAGCGAGATCCGTACCTACCAGTTCCGGGTCAAGGCCGGTCAGCCCGAGCGGGCGACCTGGCAGCTGGACGAGGGCGCCGGGGCGAGCGCCGCCAAGGGCTCGGCACCGGAGCGCACCGCCGAACTGCGCGGCGGTGTCACCCTCGGCGTGGCCGGGGCCAAGGGGAGCGCGGCGTCGTTCGACGGTGCCGACGACCATGCGGTCACCGACATCCCCACGGTGGACACCTCGACCGGCTTCTCGGTCTCGGCATGGGCGAAGCTGTCGGCGATGCCGGCCCGGGCGGCGATCATCGCGGCGCAGCCCGGCAACCACTCCCCGGGATTCGAGCTGTACTACTCGAAGGCCTACGACCGGTGGGCGTTCAACCAGTACACGTCCGACACCGCGGGCGCGGGCATCGTACGGGCCATGCAGGCGTCGCCGGGCGGCGTCAAGGCCGGTGAATGGACCCATCTGGTGGGCTCCTACAGCGCGACCAGTGACGAGATGAACCTGTACGTCAACGGGCAGCTCGCCGGGACCACGACGTACGACTCGCCGTGGGACGCGCGGCGCGGGCTGCATATCGGCGCCGGCTCCTACAGCGGGCAGCCGGGGTCCTTCTTCCCCGGGGCGATCGACGAGCTGCAGATCTTCGACAAGCCCGTGTCGTCCGGCGAGGTGACCCGGCTGTACGGCAAGGACTCCCTCATCTCGGGCCGTAGCGCACGGGCGGTGTTCCCGCTGGACGAGCAGGCAACGGACAGCGCGGGCAACCCCACGACCGTCCTGACCGGTGCCGCGGAGGTCGCGCCCGCGACGTTCTCCGGAGGCGCCACGCCAGGGCAGCCCGGTACCGCGGGCAAGGCCCTGACCCTCGACGGGAACGACGACTACGCCTCCACCGGGCGGCCGCTGCTGAACAACCAGCGCAGCTTCGCGGTCTCCGCCTGGGCCAAGCTGCCCAAGACCAAGCCCGACCACGCCGCGGTCGTCGTGACCCAGACGGGCACCCACCGGCCCGGCCTCGAGCTTTACTACTCCAAGGCGTACGACCGGTGGGCGGTCAACCAGTACTCGTCGGACACCTCCACTGCCACCCCGATCCGGGCGATGCAGGCCGACGGCCAGACCGCCTACGGCGACACCTGGACCCACCTGGTGGGCGTGCACGACACCGTCGACAACAAGCTCACCCTCTACGTCAACGGCGTCAAGGCGGGCGAGACGGATCTCCAGGCCCGCTGGTACGCGGGCGGCGCGGTGCAGATCGGCGCCGGCTCCTACGACGGCGCGCCCGGATCGTTCTTCCCCGGCCAGATCGACGAGGTCAGCCTGTTCGACCGGCCCGTCTCCGCCGACGAGGTCCGGCAGATGTTCCGGCAGCGGCCGCTGGTCAAGGGCCGCTGGCTGCTGGACACGGTGGCCGGCACCCCGGCCACCAGCCCCGACGCCTCCGCCGACAACCGGGCGCTGACCGTGGGCGGCGGCGCGCAGGCCGGGGACGGCTGGGTCGATGACGGCGCCCTCCAGCTGGACGGCGTCGACGACCACGCCGCGACCGCCACGCCCGTCGTCGACACGACTGCCAGCTTCACGGTGATGGGCTGGGCCACTTCGGCCGGTGCCCCGACCCGCAGCGCCGCGGTCCTCAGCGCACCCGGCGCGTCCAACAGCGCCTTCGCCATCCGGCATGTGCCGGCCGCCGAGGGTGAGGCCGGCGCGGGGAGCTGGCAGATCTCGATGCCGGACTCCGACGCGGCGAACGCCACCGTCGTACGCACCGAGAACCAGCAGTTCTACGACGCACGGGACTGGAACCATCTGGCGCTCGTCTACGACGGCTTCGCCAAGGAGGCCCGGCTCTATGTGAACGGGCAGCTGGAGGAGGTCGCCTGCGCGGACGTCGACGGTGACGGGGTGTCCGACGACACCACCTGCGCGGACCGGCTGTCGTGGTCCGAGAACGTCCTGTCGTACAAGGCCACGGGCGGACTCCAGATCGGCCGCGCCCGCACGGCGGGAGCGTGGGGCGAGTACTGGCCCGGCGCCGTCGACGACGTCTGGGCCTTCCAGGGCGCGCTGAGCGACTCCCAGATCGCCCATCTGTCGCTGGGCATGCCGGGCGTCGCCACCGAGGTACCCGGCACTGACTGACCGGAAGCGGTGCCGGCCCGTCGCCCTGTACGGACGGGCCGGCACCGGTTTCACACCAGCTTTCACACATCAAGGGGAACGATGAGGGATACGGGACGACCGGGCCGCGCGGCCCGATGGAGACGGAAGACCGCACTGGCTTCCGGGATAGTCATGATCGCCACGGTGCTCCAGGGCATCACCGCGCCCGCGAACGCGGGAGCCGCGGCGGACGACGGGAGGGGCAGGCCGGCCCTGCCTAAGGCGGAGCGGCCCGTGGCCGGTTCCCCGGTCAAGAAGGTGAAGCCCCGCGCGGTGGAGCGCGGCCCGCGCACCCCGCGGCCCGCGCCCAAGGCCGAGTGGCCCGGGGCGGGTTCGGGCCGGGTGACGCTCACCGGGACGCAGGCGGCCGCGAAGGGCTCGGCGAGCGCGAAGGGCGCGAAGGGCGCCAAGGGATCGGCTCAGGCTCCGGTCAAGGCCGGCAAGCTGCCGGTCTCCGTCGGCGCCGCCAAGGCACGCGGCGCCGCCGGTGCCATGCGGGTCGAGCTGGCCGGGCGCAAGCAGACCCGGAAGGCCGCGATCGACGGGCTGCTCGTGACGCTCGCCCCCGAGCGCACCAACTTCACCGACGGCACCGCCCAGGTGCGCGTCGACTACCGCGACCTCGCGCAGGCCTACGGCGGTGGCTACGGCGCCCGGCTCACCCTGGTCCAGCTGCCCGCCTGTGTCCTGAAGACGCCGGAGCGGGCCAAGTGCCGTACCCAGAAGCCGGTCGAGACCGTGAACGACACGGAGGGCGGCGCGCTCACCGCCCCGTCCGTGCGGATCGGCTCCGCCCAGCCGACCGTGCTCGCCGCCGTGGCGGACGACAGCGCCGCCACCGGCGACTACAAGGCGACCACCCTCGCCCCGTCCGCGACCTGGCAGACCAACCTCAACACCGGTGACTTCGCCTGGTCCTACGACATGGGTGTCCCCGAGGTGCCCGGCGGGCTGAAGCCGAGCATCGGACTCGGCTACTCCTCCGGCTCGGTCGACGGCCGCACCACCGAGACCAACAACCAGTCCTCCTGGATCGGCAGCGGCTTCGACATGTGGCCGGGCTACATAGAGCGCCGTTACAAGCCGTGTGCCGAGGACGGCGTCGAGAACAGCGACGGCATGAAGCCCGGCGACCTGTGCTGGGGCTATGACAACGCCTTCATCAGCTTCAACGGCAAGGGCGGCGAGCTCGTCCCGACCGGCACCGCCGGCGTGTTCAAGCTCCGCCAGGACGACGGCACCCGGATCGCCCGGCTGACGTCCACCGCCCGCGGCAACGGCGACGACAACGGCGAGTACTGGCGGCTCACCGACCCCGACGGCGTGCGCTACTACTTCGGCTACCACCGGCTGCCCGGCTGGGCCGACGGCAAGAAGACCACCAACTCCACCTGGACCACCCCAGTCTTCGGCAACGACACGGGCGAGGCCTGCCACGCCGCCACCTTCGCCGATTCCTGGTGCCAGCAGGCCTGGCGCTGGAACCTCGACTACGTCGTCGACCCGCGCCGCAACGCCATCGCGTATTACTACACCCAGGAAAAGAATTCCTACGGCCGCAACCTCAAGGCCGCGGACGACACCCGCTACACCCGCGGCGGCTACCTCGACGAGATCCAGTACGGCCTCAAGTCGTCCTCGATGTACGGCACTCCGGCGCTCGCGAAGGTCACCTTCACCAACGCCGAGCGCTGTCTGCCGGACGCGCAGACCACCTGCTCATCGATCACCAGCGACTCCGAGTACTGGTACGACACGCCCTGGGACCTCAACTGCGACGAGGGCAAGGACTGCGACGACGGCCGTCTGTCGCCCACGTTCTGGACGCGCAAGCGCCTCAGCGAGGTGACCACGCAGGTCATCGACGCCGCTGGCGCCTACCAGAAGGTCGACTCCTGGAAGCTGGCCCACCGCTGGGGCATGGCCGACATCGACTACCAGCTGCTGCTCGACTCGATCCAGCACACCGGCCACACCGCCACCCCCACGATCACCCTGCCGAAGACCACCTTCAGCTACACCCAGCTGGAGAACCGGCTCGACAAGACCGGTGACGGCTTCGCCCCGTTCATCAAGTC
>NZ_JBEOSZ010000031.1:0-47477 GCF_040303285.1 Streptomyces sp. NPDC096046
ACAGGTGGCTCCGCCACATGACCGTTCACGGCGCACGCCGATCGCACGCACCGAACGCCGCTCCTTCTTCCACGTAGATCCATCAGAAGCCCCCTGGCCCCGGGCCTGAATCCGCCGCGTGGCCGTGCCCTCGGCTTCCCGCCCACCGGCGCGTGTGGCGTGGTCGAGGACGTCGCCCACCCCCATGGGCGACGTCCTCGACCGCTCCCCCGGTGCCGGACTGCGGCTCAGGTGTCCGCGCGGCGCATCAGTGCCGTCACCAGCACATCACCGCCGTCTCGCCGGAACCCCAGGCGGAGTACAGGCGTACGCGGACGGGGTAGCGGCGGCCCTTGACGAGCCGGGCGCCGATCGTGGCGTTGTGCGGAGTTCCCCCGTCGTCCTGTCCGGCGAGACAGCGGGGTTGCCCGTCCCGCTCCTCGAAGACCACGACGACGGCGTCGCAGTCGCCGAAGGTGCCCAGCGTGTACGTGCGGGTCTCGGGCGGGTCGATCACGAAGTCCGCCTGTTCGCCCGCGCCGAGCCCGAGGGGTGCCGAACGGAACGGCACCAGCGCGGGCGCACCCCGCGGATGCGCCGGCGGATACCAGGGCAGCACCGCCTCCTTGTCGGCGGCGGACAGGGTGCCGGGCGGATGCAGGCCACCGCGGTACTGCTCCGGTTCCAGGATCAGCCCCGACGGGAACGGGAACTCCATGATCGACTGCGGGTCCCAGACGGTGGTCCACCTCGTCGGGGCCGAGCCTGCGCAGGATGTTGTAGTGCGTCCGCTCCCGGCTCCAGTGGTGGGGCGGGCCCGCCAGCTCGGCGTACACGGCCTCGTCGTCCCAGTGGATGCCGGCGAACGGGCCCTGGTGCTCGTGCAGCAGGCCGAGCGCGTGCCCGATCTGGTGCAGGGCCGTCGCACGTCCCCCCGGCGCGGTCAGGTCCCAGCCGAAGTTCATGGTGCGTTCGGGCCGGCCGACCGGCAGTGCCGCCCGGCCCACCGCGGACCAGGAGCCGTCGCCGGCCTGGAACCCGATGCGCAGTTCGGCCTCCGAGCGGTCGTCCGCCTCGGCGAACGTGATCCCGATGCCCAGGTCCTGCCACTCCCGGAAACCCGCGCGCACCACGTCCCGCTGCTCCTCGGCACCGGCCCACGACACCCGCCGCGTCATCCCCCTCCCCGGCACGGGGATGACGGAGGCGTCGGTGTCGCCGTCGAAGAACCAGTAGTGCAGAACGGTGCCGTTGACCCACATCCGCCGCCCGCTCGTGAGTGCGCTCAGCCGCTCGGCCGCCAGCCCCGGTGCGAAGGCGGGCGCCGGCGCCTGTGCCAGCGAGCAGTAGCGTGCGGTCATGGGTCACAGCCTGCCCTGCGGCCCGTCCCGGGGGCCTGAGTCGGGGGCTACTCAAGTCACCCTGTATCAGAAGTGAGTAGCCGCGCTCATACCTGTGTGATGACCTACGAGAGGCACGCGACGACGCTGGAGCCGCCCTGGCCGTTCGCCGGGCGGGATGACGAACTGGAGCTGGTCCGCCGGTCGTTGACCGGTGTGCGGCGCGGCATCGTGGTGACGGGCCCGGCGGGCTGCGGCAAGACGCGCCTCGCCGTGGAGGCGGTCCGCGGCACCGACCGGGCCCGGGCGGCCGGTACGCCCGAGAGCCGGACCATCCCCTTCGCCGCGTTCGCCCATCTGCTGCCCGAGTCGGTCACCCTGCACCGCGCGGTCCGGTCGCTCTCCGGCATCCGCACGCTGCTGGTGGACGACGCGCACCTTCTCGACGACGCCTCCGCCGCCCTGGTCCACCAACTGGCCGTGCACGGGCGCACCCGGCTGCTGGTCGTCGCCACGGACGGCAGCCCGGTGCCCGGCGCGATCGCCCGGCTGTGGACCGGTGAACTCCTGCCCCGGCTCGCGCTGAAGCCGCTGCCCGAGGAGGAGACCGGCCGGCTCCTCACCGCCGGCGCCGGCCCTCTCGACGCGCTCACCGTCAACCGGCTGCGCCGCCTGAGCCAGGGCGATCTGCGGCTGCTGCGCGACCTGCTGACGGCGGTGCGCGGGCTGCTGACGCCCGTCCCGGACACCGGCGAACGGGCCTGGCGGGGCCCGGTTCCGCTGACCCCGGCCGTGCGGGAGCGCACCGCAGCCGTCCTCGGCCGCGACCGCCCCCTCGAACGAGAGGCCCTCGACCGCCTCGCCTTCGCCGAACCCCTGCCGTCGGACCTGGACGACCTGGACCTCGACGCCCTCGAAGTCCTGGAGTCCGACGGCCTGATCGAGGTCGACGAGCACGGCGCCGTCCGGCTCGCCCACCCGCTGTACGGACCGGTGCTCCGGGCCGCGGCGGGCCGGCTGAGGGCGCGGCGGCTGACCCCGGCTCCCCACGCGCACGTCGCCGCCCTCGACGCCGAAGCGGCAGCCCTGGCCCACCGGATCGACCAGCACGACGTACGGGCGATGCCCACACCGGTGGGGGAGTGGACGGTCGCCGAGGGCGGCCCGCTGCCCGGCCGGTACGCCGCGGTGCGCGCCCGGTTCGCGCGGCTGCGCGGGGAGGTGGGAGAGGCGGCGGCCTGGGCCCGGGAAGGCCTGCGGGGCGCCCCCGGGGACCCGGCGTGCCGGACGGAACTCGCCTGCGCGGCGGCGGCCGTGAACGGTCCGGGCGACCTGGACCCGGCGGCCGTCGTCGACCCCTACGACGCCGTGCGCCTCGGCGCCCCGGAGAAGGTCATCGACCGGCTCGACGGCGTCTTCGCCCGGCACGCCGACGCCCTTACCCGCGCCGACGGACCGGACCTGGACGAGGTGGCCGGGGAACTGGAGCGGCGGGGCTTCCTGCTGTTCGCCGCCGAGGCGTACGCCCAGGCCGTGGCCGCCCACCACGACCCGCGCGCCGCCCGGCGTTCCCGCACCCGGGCCGTCGCCCTGGCCCGGCGCTGCCAGGGCGCCCGCACCCCGGCACTGTCCGGGCTGGTCCTCGGGGAACTCACCGCCCGCCAGCGGCAGATCGTCGCCCTCGCCGCGGCCGGCCTGACCAACCGGCAGATCGCCGAACGCCTCACCCTGTCGATCCGCACCGTCGGCAACCATCTGTACAGCGCCTACGCACGGCTCGGCGCGAGCGACCGGGGCGCCCTGCCGTGGCTGGAGCGCACGCCGGAGGCGCAACCGGCCTGAGCCGGCACCACGACCGGCGGCCTGACCCGGACAGGGGACGGGTCAGGCCGCCCCGAACGCCGAGAACGCCCAGCCCGTGGCCTGGTGCAGCGCGTCGCCCGGCAGGGCGGCCCGGGCGTCGCGCAGCGCCTCCGCCAGGGACAGCCCGGCGTCGAGGCCCTTGTGCAGCGCGAGCATCAGCGGCACCACGGCGGCGTCGTTCACCGGCGCGCTGCACGCCACCACCCCGGCCGTGCCCAGCGGCAGCAACGCCGTGACCAGGCCCAGCAGCTCGTCGGCACCGACCGAGGCGAGCCGGGCGGTGTCGCAGCAGGACAGGATGATCCGGTAGGGACTGCGGTTCAGCCGCTCGAAGTCGTGCACGACGATCGGCCCGTCGGCCATCCGCAGGGAGGAGAACAGCGGACTGTCCGCGCGGAACGTGCCGTGCGCGGCGATGTGCGCCAGGGCCGCCCCGTCCAGCTCCTCCAGCACGCGCGGCACCCGCGCCTCGTCATCCTCCAGTACGGTGGCGCACCCGTACCGGCCGGCCAGCTCGGGCACCTCGGCGCCACCGGTCGCCAGGCCAGGACCGCGCACCAGCACAGGGCAGCCGTCCGCGGGCGGCGCCGTCTCCCGGGCCCGCAGCCAACTGCCCGCCGAGGGCGACACGCTGAGCACCCGCTCCCGCAGCGAGGGCAAGAGCGCCCACGGCACCCGGTGCAGCCGCCCCGGCGGCACGATCACCACCGGACCGCCGCCCAGGTGCGCCGCGGCCGGTCCGAGGAGCAGTTCCTCCAGCCGCCGCCCCGCCGCCTCCACCACCGGGAGCCGGGCCTCCGCCCCGGGATGGGCCAGCCGCCGCAGCCCCGCCTGGACGTGTTCGGCCTCGGTCTCCGCCTCGGCGAGCAGCCCGGCCTCGAACCGGCGCACCCGTCCCCGCCCGCACAGCAGCACCTGCACCCGGCCGCCGAGGACGGCGAGTTCCACCAGCAGCACCTCGCCACCCAGGTGCTCCAGCAGCCGGCCGACGTCGAACCGGGCCCCCTCCCCGAGCGCCTCGCCCCGTATGTGCAGGGTTCGGGAGCGGATCTCCCGCTCCAGGCGCCGCTGTTCGCGCTCCAGTGCCGGGACCGGCCGGCCCTCCATCCGGGCGGCCTCCGCACGCGAGGCGATCTCACGAAAGGCGGTCATGCCGCTGAGCAGCTCCGGGTCGGCGGGCGGCCGCGTCGGCGGGGTGGACAGCGCCGTGGCCCGCCAGCGCTCGCTCCACACCAGCAGCCGCCGCGGCCCGCCGGAGACCAGGCTCGCCCGCTGCGCCAACGCCGCCAGTTCCGCGCCCTGTTCGGTGGCACGCGCCCGCAGCTCCGAGGCACCCAGCGTCATCCGGTGGTCGTCCAGCACGTCCAGTCCCCGCCGGCAGGCCTCCAGCACGCCCCGGGCCGACCCGGCGGCCTGAGCCCGCAGCGCCTGCGCCGCCCAGCCCGTCAGCCGCGCCAGCGGGGGACCGCTGCGCCGGCTGTGCGCGGCCACGGCCAAGTGCCGCTCCGCGTCGGCCGTCCAGCCCAGGTCCAGCGCGATCCGGCCCGCGAGCAGCGACGCCTCCGGTGCGGCCGGAGCGCCGAAGGAGGCCAGCTTCCCCGCCACCGCGGCGGCGTCGGCGACCAGCCGCCCCGAGCCGCGTCCGGCCGCGTGCCGTGCCTCGATCAGTACCAGCCGGGCGTGCGTCTCCCACCAGGTGCGCCGCTGCCCGGCGAACAGCCGTACCGCGAGGGCCGAGCGGGCGATCGCCGTGTGTGCGTCTCCGGCCAGTCTCGCGGCCCGTGCGGCGGCCAGCAGCAGCTCCGCCTTGCGGGTGGACTGCCCGCCGATCCCGTCCAGTCTGCTGATCGCCGCGTCCGCCTCGGCCAGCGCCTCGGGCGCCAGCCCGGCCGCCATCAGCACCTCGCAGCGCCGGATGTTCAGCATGAACGTCGGCGTGCCGAGCCGGGCGTACCGATCCTCCGCCTCGTCCAGCAGCCGCAGCGCCACCGGCACGTCCCCCGACCGGTACGCGGCCAGGCCCCGGCTCTCCACCGCGTCGGCCTTGTCGTGCTCCTGGCCGGTGGTGTCCCACAGTGCCTCCGCCGCGGTGAAGTCCGCCTCCGCCCGCTCCACCGATCCCAGGGCCAGATGCACGGTGGCCCGCAGGGTCAGCGCCCGCGCCGTCCAGATCACGTCCTCTGCCTGCCGCAGCACCGGCACCGCCCGGCGCACGTCCTCCAGCGCCTCGCGATGGTGACCCAGCACCCACCACACGTACGCCCGCCGGTACAGCACCCGCGCCCTGGTGTGCCCGCCGCCGCGCGCCACACCCCGTTCGAACGCCGCAAGACCCTCCCGGGTGCGGCCCGCGTGCACCAGCGCCACGCCCAGGGTGGCCAGCACGTCCGCCTCCCGGTCGGCGGAGTCCACGCGTGCCGCGCACTCCCGGGCGCGCCGCAGATGGCGCAGTGCGAGCCGCAGGTCACCGAAGTCCCGCTGCCAGATACCGATGACCTGGTGGGCGACGGAGGCCTCAAGCGGGGAGGGGTCGGTGTCGAGCAGCGCCCGGGCCCTGGCGAGAGCCTCGCCCGGGTCGGCGAACACCATCGGCAGCAGTTCCGTAACCGAGTCGCTTCCCGCTGTCACTCCTCGGATGGTAGTGGCCCCGGAGTGCACCCCACAGGTGTCGCGCTGTATCAAGGAACGGCGAAGCGGCTCATGCTGACGACCGCTCAGCGGCACCGGCCCACGCCGTCGCACCAACGGGAGGACCCGCCATGGCACCTCAGCGATTCCACGAGCAGTTCGACCAGATCCAGCGCTCGATGCCGGACGTCCCCCTGGCGATGGGCCCGGAGGACTCGGCGGAGTTCATGTACGAGAAGGGTGTGGTCCTCGTCCGCGACGGCGAGGAGGCCCGGATCGTCGAGGACACGGTACGGGCCCACTTCACGGTCGCACCCGACCTCGACCAGGAGCAGATCCGCCGGGCGGGCCCGCAGGCCAACCGCAGCGGCATCACCCGCATCCGCGTCGGCGACCCCGGGGAGGGCCGCCGGGACACCGACCGCGCCGTCGCAAGCGCCCTGCGCTCCGTCCGGGAGCACGAGTCCCGAGCCGGGCGCCGGATGGTCGCCCGCAACCACGTCGTGCACATCGCGGTCAACGCCTGCCCCGGCGACGAACCCGTCCCCGCCCCGCTCAGCGAGCCGCCCAACCCGGCCGCCGCCGACACGCCCCACGACCCGGACACCGCCGTCGGCGTCCTCGTCGTCGACACCGGCCTCACGCACGACTACCGCTCCTGCGGCCTGCTCGCCCACACCGGCGGCGACGCCCAGGTCCGGGAATGCGACGACCGGGGCGTCCTCCAGCAGTACGTCGGCCACGGCACGTTCATCGCCGGGCTCGTCGCCGCCGTCGCGCCCAACACCGACATCACCGTGCGCGGCAGCCTCAACGACGCGGGTGCCGTCCTGGAGTCCGAGTTCGGCGAGAAGCTCTTCGAGGCCGTCGACGCGGGCGGCTGGCCCGACGTGCTCAGCCTCTCCGCCGGGACCTCCAACGGCCGCACCGACGGCCTGCTCGGCGTCGAGAACTTCATGCGGGAACTGCGCGAGCAGCGCACCCTGCTGGTCGCCGCCGCCGGCAACAACGCCAGTGCCGCGCCCTTCTGGCCCGCCGCCTACGCCGATCTGCCCGGCTGGGAGGACTCCGTGCTGTCGGTCGGCGCCCTGCGCAGCGACGGCGAGTCCGGCGCCTGCTTCTCCAACCACGGCCCCTGGGTGAAGGTCTACGCCCCGGGAGAGCGCCTCACCAGTGCCCTCACCGGCTTCGAGGCACCCGTCCCGTACGTGTACCAGCACTCCACGTACGACGCCTGCCGCTACGGCTTCTCCTACGGCTGCACCTGCCAGCACCCCCGCCACAGCGGCGTGCTGAGCGACGAGGGCGACGCCGCCAAGCCGGACCAGGTGATGTTCGAGGGGTACGCGCAGTGGAGCGGCACCTCCTTCGCCACCCCCGTGACCGCCGGCCTGGTCGCCGCCCACATGACGGCGCACAAGGAGACCGACCCGCGCGCGGCCCGGCGGCAACTGCTGGCCGCCGAGGCGGGGTTCGCGCAGGTGCGCGGCGCGCAGGTCCCGGCGCTGCGTCCGCCCACCTGGCGCCCGGTCCCGGTCGTGCGCCTCGGCCCCGCGCTGTGAGGGCCGGGGCCGCCCCCTCCACGGCGTACGATGACGTGCCGTATGCGAGGGGTGGGGCTGCCGTGGACCGTACTGATGCCGGCGCGCTCGTCCGGGCAGCCGCCGACGGTGACGCGGCGGCCTGGAAGGCACTCGTGGAAGGGCTGAGCCCGCTCGTCTGGTCCGTCGTCCGGGCCCACCGGCTCTCCGACGCCGACGCCCACGAGGTCTACCAGACGGCCTGGTTCCGCTTCGCCCAGCACCTCGGCCGGCTCCGGGAGCCCGGCAAGGCGGGCGCCTGGCTGGCCAGCACCGCGCGCCACGAGTGCCTCAAGGTCATCCGGAGTGCCCAGCGGCTGACCCTGACGGACGATCCGCGGCTGCTGGACCGGGTCAGCGAGGACGGCACGCCGGAACAGTCGCTGCTCGACTCGGAGGAGGCCGCCGCGCAGAGTGAACGCGTCCGGCGGCTGTGGCAGGAGTTCGAGGAACTGGGCGAGCGGTGCAGGCAGTTGCTGCGCGTGCTGATGGCCACGCCACCGCCCAGCTATCAGGACGTGTCCGCCGCGCTCGGGATCGCGGTGGGCAGCATCGGGCCGCTGCGCCAGCGCTGTCTGCGGCGTCTGCGGGCCCGGCTGGAGGCACGGGGGGCGATATGAGCGACATGAACGGCGACCGGTACGAGGGCGCCCGGCACGACGAGAGCCGCTATGACGACGGCCGGTTCGACGACGGCTTGTACGACCACGACCTGTACGACGACGACCTGTACGACGACGACCCGTCCGGCGAACAGAACCTGGGGGGGCAGGAGTTCGCCGCCGGGATGCTGGAGGAGGAGCTGCGGCAGGCCGCCGCCGTCCTCGACCCGGTGCCGGCGGAGCTCCAGCAGATCGCGGTCGACGCCTACGCGCTGCACGACCTCGACGCGCACGTGGCCGAGCTGACCTTCGACTCGCTGGTCGACGCCCTCCCCGTCCGGGGCGTCACCGACACGCCCCGGATGCTGACCTTCCGGGCGGGAGAGGTGACCGTCGACGTCGAGGTGACCGCGCAGGGGCTGATGGGCCAGGTGCTGCCGCCGCAGCCGGCCAGTATCGAGATCCTCGGCGGACCGCGGCCCGGTTCCCCGCTCACGGCCGACGACCTGGGCCGCTTCACGGGCGACGTGCCGCTGTCCGGCCCGTTCGCCCTCCGGTTGCGCACCGGCGGGGACGTGGTGGTGACGGAGTGGCTGCGGGCCTAGGGGGCTTCTGTGATGGATCTCCGCGGCGTCACGACGCCCGGCACGCACGCTCGCCGCACGCCGTGAACGGACAGGTGGCTCCGCCACATGACCGTTCACGGCGCACGCCGATCGCACGCACCGAACGCCGCTCCTTCTTCCACGTAGATCCATCAGAAGCCCTCTGGGTGTGCTGTCCGGACAGCACACCTGGGCGCCCGGTTCCGGCCCGATCAGCGGGACACGGCGTCGACGAGTCCGGTCAGCGCGGCGGCGAGTCGCTCCAGGCCGGGCCCGGGGGGACCGCCCGGCTCGGTCATGTAGGTGTCCCGGCGGAGCTCCACCATGAGCGCGCTCACCTCGGGCCGCTTGCAGTGGAACTCCAACGGGACGTAGGTCCCGCCGAACGGCGTGTCGAGCTCCGTCTCCCCGAACGCCTCCCGGGCCGCGGCGAGCAGCGCGGGAGGCGTGTGGAAGGAGTCGGTACCGAGGCAGACCGGTGGGCGCGGCCCCTCCCCGTGCAGTTCGTACGGCAGCTTCCGGCTCGGGTAGGAGTGCACGTCGATGATCACGGCCCGGCCGGTGGCCTCCAGCCGGTCCGCCACCGCCCGCGTCATCGCCCGCGCGTACGGCTCGAAGTACCGCTCGACGAGGGGCGTGGCGTCGATGTCCTCGGGTCGCAGCACCCGGCCGTGCGTGGTCCGTGTGTAGACCGCTCCCATCCCGACGGCGAGCATCTCCTCCCGCTCGTCCGGAAACCGCTCCGGATCGACGACCAGCCGCGACAGCCGATTGACGAACCGCCACGGTGGGACCCCCGCCCGCTCCGCCGCCGCCCCGGCGATCCGCGCGGTGTGGGCGTCGGTGATGTGGTCCAGCTCCCGCGCCAGCTCCCCGTCGTCCAGCACGATGCCCGCCCGTACGTCGTCCGGTATCTCCCGCGCGGAGTGCGGAACATGGAGGATCACGGGCGACTGCCGGTCGCCGGGCAGCAGCTCGAAGGAGGGCTGGACGTCGGTCACGAGGGGGCTCCGGGGGGCGTTGTCGGTTGGTGGATGACGTTCCTTGAGGATCCTTGAGAGCGTGAAGACGCCAGTCAGCAGGTCGGCGGTGTGCAGACAGTGTCCCGTTGCCGGTCGACTCCGCCCGCTTCCCGGTCCGGCGCAGGGACGGGCCACCGCGTTCTGCCCTCAGCCCGGCGCAGGTGCAGCGCCTGCCGCTGTAGCCGGGCCTCGAACGTGTCCGGCCCATGCTCGCTGTCTGTCATGCCCGGCCCCCCGCTGCTCCGTGTCCGACAGGCAAGGGACACGATCACGACCGGCGCCGACATCCAAGCCGAACCGGAACCATTAGTTCGGGCAGTCCTTGCGCCTGGGCGCGCTTCATCGCCAACATCCTTTCGCCGTACGGACGTTGTCCCAGCGAGCGTTTCGTGTTCCACTGATCTCCCTCCGTAACGTCGATCATCCGCTCCCGGGCGGGAGAGTCTCCATGGGGGATCCGTGGGTGAGGATCTGGGGTTCGAGAGACTTCTCGAAGAGGAAGGTTTCTTCGCGCGCCTGCTCGGGCGCACGCCCTCGGGCGGTGGCAGCAAGCTGTTGTACGGACCAGACCTTCCCGTCGTGCTGCTCACCGGCGGCCCGGGGATGGGCAAGGGGCGGCTGCTGCGGTCGGTGCGCGACCGCTTCGCCGCCAAAGTGCCGGTGATCTACCTGGACTGCGCGTCACGGGCGTACGAGGACGACGCGGGGCCTGAACCGGGCGCCCGCTCGGAAACCACCGAGGCCCTGGTCGACGTCGCCGGGCGGCTGCGCGCATGGCAGGGGACGGGCGGCCCCTTCGTCTTTCCGCGGTTCTTCGCAGGCCTCGCGATGATCGCGACCGGCGCCGCGGATCGCAGCCCCGAAGCGGTCAGGACGGAAGTCGAACGCTACGAGAACCTGCCCCAGCAGCAGGGCCTGCGCGGACTGGCGACCGGTGGGTTCTGGCGGAACGTGCTCATCGGAGTCATCCGCAATCTGCTGAACACCCTCGCCGGACAGTTGCTCGGCGCATACGGCGCCTCGGTGGCCGGCGCCGTGCTGGAGGCCCTGTTCGCGAACGCGGCGCCCAAGGGCAGGAGGGAACTGACGCGGATCTACGGCGCCTATCCCACCGCGGGCCACCAGCCGGAGCACGGGCTGCTCGATCTCGCCACGGACTTCAAGGCCGGGGCCGAGGCACGGGAGGTGGCGGAGCGCTTCCTCTTCCGGGCGCTGCGCGAGGACATCGAGGCGGCGTACGAGGGCACGGTCGGCTGGCTGAGCCGCGTCGGCCGCCCCGCGCTGCTCCTGGACCACGCCGACTCGCCGCTGGGAGAGCGATTGTTGCGGGCCGTGCTCACCGACCGGCGGGAGGGACAGCGCGACCGCGTGGTGATCGTGGGCACGGCCCGCCGGGAGGACGGCGGCGCCTTCCTGTACGGAGGGCTGTCGCCCGAGGACGCGGGGTACCCGGCGGAGTACCGGCCCGCCGACGGAATCCCGGCCACATGGTCCCGGAACACGGGCCCGCAACCGGACCAGGCGCCGTTGGCCGACGGAGTGCTCCTGCTGCGGATGCCCTTTCTCACCGGTGACCAGCTCCGCGACGAGACCCTGCGAAGACAGCGGCGCACGGAGCCGGAGAGCGGCGCGAACCGCCGCCGTGTCGTCGCCGCCGTGGCCCGGCTGAGCGGCGGGCGTCCGCACACGGTGATCCGGCTGGCCGCAGCAGCCGCCACCTTCCGGATGCCGGCGGACGCCAACGACCGGGACCTCCTCGACGCCCCGCTGCGCCACCCGGACGGCGCCGCCGAACGGCCGGTGACGGACGTACTGCTCGAGGAGCTGATCCTGGACCAACTGCCGGTAGGGCTGCCGGACGAGCACCGTGACCAGTGGCTCGATCTGCTCACCCATCTGTCGGTGGCCCACGACACGGAATGCGCAGACGTCCTGCTGCTCCACCATCAGGCACACCGTGTCACCCTTCTGACAGCGCATCAGATCGCCAAGCTGCTCACCGAGACCGGGTGGCCCGGCTGTGAACGGCACTTCATCGGGGACTTCGGGCTGCGTCAGCTGCTCGTGCACCGGCTCTACGGGCTGCGCCCCGACGGCGCCGCCTGGCACGCCGACCACCATCTGCTGCGCGACCACTACGCCCTGCGCTCGGCGGACGACGGGGCGGCGAGCGGCGAGGCGTTCCGTTCCCTCACAGCGCACCGGATGAACCACCACCTGGTCTCGGGCGGCGCGGACGACGTGGTCCGCCACCTCGCCGCCACGCTGCCCGGCCGCCCCCGGGAGTGGTGCGCGGAGCTGCTGGAGATCG
The DNA here is from genome assembly GCF_040303285.1 of Streptomyces sp. NPDC096046. Classification (NCBI taxonomy): domain Bacteria; kingdom Bacillati; phylum Actinomycetota; class Actinomycetes; order Kitasatosporales; family Streptomycetaceae; genus Streptomyces; species Streptomyces sp. NPDC096046. The sequence goes on from NZ_JBEOSZ010000031.1 coordinate 11,931, forward strand.
CGCAGGCTCCGTATCCGGGCGGCGCGGACGCCCGCCGTGCGCGCGCCCAGGGTCTGGTGTCCATGGAGGGACCCGCGCTGCGCCGCACCGTCGACCAGTTGCTGCACGCGGTGTGGCTGTGCGAGGAGCGGACCAGGCCGACCGGGAGTGAGATGGCCCGCACGCTGGCCGGCCTGCTGGAGCGTCTGTCGATCATGGAGTTCGACGGCGCCGGGGATCTCGGCCCGACGGCCACCGAGTGGAGCGGCCTGGCGGCGAACCAGCGGCCACTGCTTCGCTGTTCCTGCACCGATCAGCTCGGGCGACGGAGGTAACGGGGATGCCCAGTCGGCTGTCGAGACCCAGATGGACGGGGCTGCCCAGGTGGCGGCAGATCCTCTACGCGCTGCTCGGCCTGGCGGTGCTCGTGGCCGCCGTCGTGTACGGCGGATCCGCCGCCCAGAAACCCGATACCTGCGCCGGCGGCGTCGAGCGGATCGACGACGAGTGCATCGGTGTCAACGGCGAGGGATACGACTTCGGCACACGCGAGATCCGGGCCGTGGCCCGGGCCATCAAGAAGGAGAACGACCGGATCGCCCAGCAGCCCCATGTCACCGTGGCGATGATGCTGCCGCTCCAGTCGGACCAGCCGACACTGCGCCGGCAGATGCGCAGCGACCTCCAGGGCGCGTACCTGGGGCAGCGGCAGGCCAACGCGGGTGAGGGCGAACTGCCCAGGATCCGGCTGGTTCTGGCCAACCCAGGACGGAACTACGGGCAGCAGAACGAGGTCGTGGACACCCTGATCGGCATGGCCGGCTCGTCGAAGGACCGGCTGCGCGCCGTCACGGGCTTCAACCTCAGCCTTGACGCCACGGAGAAGGCCGTCGAACGCCTGACGAAGCACGGGATCCCAGTGCTCGCCTCCCGGATCAGCGGCGACCGGATCGCGAACGAGGACGGCGCGGACGGCGCGGCGAAGCAGCGATTCCCCGGTCTGGCCCGGATCATCCCCACCAACAACGGCGCGGCGAAGGCCCTGGCCGACTTCAACGGTGAACGCGGGCGGCAGGACGCCCGAACGGTCATGGTCTTCGACACCCGCCAGGACGCCTACGACGAGTCGCTGGCGGACGCGTTCCGGGGCATCAAGGAGGCCGGCCCGGCCGGGCCCGCCGCAATGCCCTTCGAGTCCCCGGGGATCTACGAGGCGGGGTCGACCGGCAATCAGTTCACCCAGATCGCCAACAACATCTGTGACTCGCCGGCCGACACCGTCTACTTCGCGGGCCGCACACTGCACTTGCGGATATTCGCGCTCAAACTCGCCCAACAGCCCTGCGGGAACCGGCACTACACGATCATCAGCGGCTCCGACGCCGCCTCGCTGCGGCAGGGCATGTCGGAGAAGGACTGGGCGCAGCTGCGCGGCACGGGCGGCGAAGCGAAGGTGACGGTGCAGTACGCCGCCCCCGCGCACCCGGCCGCCTGGAGCACCGAGCTCAAAGCATGGAAGAAGAGGTGGAACGCGAGCCACGACCGCGAGCCCACCGCCGACGAGCTCCCTCAGTACCTCACCGAACCGAAGGCGGCCCTGGACGACCTGAACAAGCTCATCGAGGCCACCCTCCAGGAGGGGACCGATCTCGGCTCCGTCCCGAACCTCGAAGACTCCCGGACGATGCTCGTCTACGACGGTCTCCTCACCATCGGCACCGCCCTGCACGAGGTACAGGGCGACGCCGCCGAGCAGGTACCCGGCCTGAGGGACGTCGGCACGGAGTGGTCCAAGCTGCAGTCGCGGCACCGGGTGAAGGGAACGAGCGGTCTGATCTGCCTCACCAGCGGCGGAAATCCGTACGACAAGCCGGTCGCCGTGGTCGAACTGGACCCGGGGCGGGCGGGCCGCGGCACGCTGAAGTTCGTCGGCATCGGCTGGCCCGCCGGCCGGGAACAGCCGAAGAACTGCGTGATTCCGAGCAGCACACGCTGAAGGCCGCCGCTGTGCCGGAGTAGCGGCCGAACCCCTGCACAGAGGGCCGAGGACCCCGTGGTCACAGCCGATCGCCACCCGGGAGTGGTGAGGGCGGAGACGGCTCCGCCCCGGCCGGGCGTGGTGCCGGCCGGGGCGGAGCCGGGGGCCCGATACGGCCCGGGGCGTCAGCTCAGGGACGCCAGGGCCTCGTTCCACGTGGAGGACGGGCGCATGGCCGCCGCCGCCTTCTCCGGGTCGGGCTGGTAGTAGCCGCCGATCTCGACGGGCTTGCCCTGGACGGCGTTCAGCTCGTCGACGATCTTCTGCTCGTTGGCGGCGAGCGTCTCGGCGAGCGGGGCGAAGGCCTTCGCCAGGTCCGCGTCCTCGGTCTGCCCGGCCAGCTCCTGCGCCCAGTACAGGGACAGGTAGAAGTGGCTGCCGCGGTTGTCGATGCCGCCGACGCGACGGGTCGGGGACTTGTCCTCGTTGAGGAAGGTCGCCGTGGCGCGGTCCAGGGTGTCGGCCAGGACCTGGGCGCGGGCGTTGCCCGTGACCTTCGCGAACTGCTCGAGGGACGGAACCAGGGCGAAGAACTCACCCAGGGAGTCCCAGCGCAGATAGTTCTCCTTGACCAGCTGCTGCACGTGCTTCGGCGCCGAGCCGCCGGCACCCGTCTCGAACAGGCCGCCGCCCGCCATCAGCGGGACGACCGACAGCATCTTGGCGCTGGTGCCCAGCTCCAGGATCGGGAACAGGTCCGTCAGGTAGTCGCGCAGGACGTTGCCGGTGACGGAGATCGTGTTCTCGCCGCGGCGGATGCGCTCCACCGACAGCTTCGTCGCCTCGACCGGGTTGAGGATCCGGATGTCCAGGCCCTCGGTGTCGTGGTCCGCGAGGTAGGTGTGGACCTTGGCGATCAGGTTGGCGTCGTGCGCCCGGGTCTCGTCCAGCCAGAACACGGCCGGGTCGCCGGTGGCGCGGGCGCGGGTGACGGCCAGCTTCACCCAGTCCTTGATCGGCGCGTCCTTGGTCTGGCAGGCGCGGAAGATGTCGCCGGCCGAGACGCTCTGCTCGATGAGCGCGGTGCCGTTCTGGTCGACCAGGCGGACCGTGCCCGTGGTGGCGATCTCGAAGGTCTTGTCGTGGCTGCCGTACTCCTCGGCCTTCTGCGCCATCAGACCGACGTTCGGCACCGAGCCCATGGTGGACGGGTCGTAGGCGCCGTTGGCCCGGCAGTCGTCGATCACGGCCTGGTAGACGCCCGCGTAGGAGGAGTCCGGCAGGACCGCGAGGGTGTCGTGCTCCTGACCGTCGGGGCCCCACATGTGGCCCGAGGTGCGGATCATGGCCGGCATGGAAGCGTCGACGATGACGTCCGAGGGGACGTGCAGGTTCGAGATGCCCTTGTCGGAGTCGACCATCGCCAGCTCCGGGCCCTCGGCGAGCTCGGCGTCGAAGGAGGCCTTGATCTCGGCACCCTCCGGCAGGGCCTCCAGGCCCTTGTAGATGCCGCCCAGACCGTCGTTCGGGGTGAGGCCGGCCGCGGCGAGCTTGTCGCCGTACCGGGCGAACGTCTTCGGGAAGAAGGCGCGCACCACGTGGCCGAAGACGATCGGGTCGGAGACCTTCATCATCGTGGCCTTCAGATGCACCGAGAACAGCACGCCCTCGGCCTTGGCCTTGGCGACCTGGGCGGTCAGGAACTCGCGCAGCGCGGCGACGCGCATCACGGAGGCGTCGACGACCTCACCGGCGAGCACGGGTACGGACTCGCGCAGCACCGTGGTGGTGCCGTCGTCGCCGACGAGCTCGATGCGCAGCGCGCCGTCCTCGGCGATCACGACGGACTTCTCGGTGGAGCGGAAGTCGTTCTGTCCCATGGTCGCCACGTTCGTCTTCGACTCGGCGGTCCAGGCGCCCATGCGGTGCGGGTGGGACTTGGCGTAGTTCTTGACCGAGGCGGGGGCGCGCCGGTCGGAGTTGCCCTCACGCAGGACCGGGTTCACGGCGGAACCCTTGACCTTGTCGTAGCGGGCGCGGATCTCGCGCTCCTCGTCGGTCTTCGGGTCGTCCGGGTAGTCCGGCAGCGCGTAGCCCTGGCCCTGCAGCTCGGCGACGGCGGCCTTGAGCTGCGGGATGGACGCAGAGATGTTCGGCAGCTTGATGATGTTGGCGGCGGGCGTCTTGGCCAGCTCACCGAGCTCGGCGAGGGCGTCCGGGATGCGCTGGTCCTCGGTCAGGTACTCCGGGAACAGGGCGATGATGCGTCCGGCCAGCGAGATGTCGCGGGTCTCCACCGGGACACCCGCCTGTGACGCGTAAGCCCGGACCACCGGCAGGAAGGAATACGTCGCCAGGGCGGGGGCCTCGTCAGTGTGCGTATAGATGATGGTCGAGTCAGTCACCGGGTGCTCCGCTCCACGTCTGCAACATTGCTCGACATCAAGATATCTCGTGATCGACCTCGTCTCGACAGGGGTCCGCGTCCAGTTTCGTGCAACCGATCGGCTCGTTCCCATGTCCTGGAGAGGGATCACTCACTCCAGGCCACGGCCGGATCTGACCACCCGGCCGTCCGAGCGAAAGCGGACCATGAGATATCGCACCAGAGTGACGGCCCCGGCGATCGCCCTCATCGGCACGGCGGCGGCACTGACCACGGGGGTCCCGGCCCGGGCGGCCGGCAGGACGGGCGCCGACCGGGGCTCCGAGACCCTCGGCGACCCCGTCTATCCCGCCCTGGGCAATGGCGGATACCGCGTCTCGGCCTACCACCTCGACTTCGCGTACGACGCCACGACCCGGCTCGTCGAGGCGTCCGCGACCCTGCGCATCCGCACCACCCAGGCCCTGAGCCGCTTCTCCCTGGACGCGCTCGGCCTGGACATCCGCTCCGTACGGGTCGGCGGCCGCACGGCCGCCTTCGAGCAGGTGGCCGGGAAGCTGCGGGTCACCCCGGCCCGCCGGCTCGCGGCGAGGGCCCGGGTCACGGTGTGCGTGACCTACGGCGCCGACCCGCGCCGGATCCCGCCGCCCGCCGGCGGCTGGGTGGCCACCCCGGACGGCTTCGCGGTCTGCTGCCAGCCGGACCTGGCGCACACCGTCTTCCCCTGCAACGACCACCCCTCCGACAAGGCCGACTTCACCTTCCGCCTCACCGTGCCCGCCGGGCTGCGGGGCGTCGCGAGCGGCCGGCTGGAGCGCACCGAGCAGCTGGCCGGTGGCCGGACCGCGTACACGTACCGCTCCCGCTCGCCGATCGCGACCGAGGTGGTGCAGATCACCGTCGGCGACTACGTGATCAAAGACCGGCAGGGACCGCACGGCCTGCCGCTGCGGGACGTCGTCCCCGTCGCTCGGGCCGCCGCCCTGGAACCCGCCCTGGCGCTCACCCCGGCCCTGGTGGAGTGGGCCGAGCAGCGGCTCGGCGCGTACCCCTTCGAGACGTACGGCCTGCTGCCCTGCAACAGCGACGCCCCGGACGCCTTCGACTTCACCGGTCTGGAGACCCAGACCCTCACGATCTACAAGCCGAACTACCTCCTCCAGGAGGAGAGCAAGATCGGCTCGCACATGATGCACGAGCTGGTCCACTCCTACTTCGGCAACAGCGTCAGCCCCGCCACCTGGGCCGACCTGTGGCTGAACGAGGGCCACGCCGACTTCTACGGACTGCTGTACCGCTACGAGCGCGGCTGGCCCGACTCCAAGGGCATGACGACCATGGAAGCCCGGATGAAGGACACCTATGCCCTCGGCGACCGGTGGCGCCAGACCTCCGGGCCGGTCGCCGCACCCCACGCGTCCAACCTGTTCGACAGCCAGCGCTACCTCGGCGGCGTCCTCGTCCTCTACGCGCTGCGGCAGCAGATCGGCGAGGCCGCCTTCAACGCCGTCGAGCGCGCCTTCCTCGCGCGCCACCGCGACTCCTCGGCCTCCACGGAGGACTACATCGCCGTCGCCTCGGAAGTCTCCGGCCAGGACCTGACCGGTTTCCTGCGGGAGTGGCTGTACGGCACGAGGACGCCGCGGATGCCGGGCCACCCGGACTGGACCGTGACGCCGGTCGCGCCGTCCCCTTCGGCGCCGCGCGACCGGAGGGACAGCGGGCACCACGACAACTCCGCGACGCTGTAGGGGACGGAGCGCCTCAGTCGAACCGGGCGTGGCTCAGCCCGCCCGGTTCGATCTCGCCGGTCCGCTGCTGCGGGATGCCGACCGGACCCTGCTGCAAGGCCACCGTCCGGGCCGGGGCGGGGATGCGGATGCCCTCCGCGCGGTAGCGCTTGTGCAGGCGCTTGATGAACTCGTGCTTGATCCGGTACTGGTCGCTGAACTCGCCGACGCCCAGGATGACGGTGAAGCCGATCCGGGAGTCGCCGAAGGTGTGGAACCGGATGATCGGCTCGTGGTCCGGCACCGCGCCCTCGACCTCGGTCATCGTCTCGGCGATGACCTCGTTGGTCACCCGCTCCACGTGCTCCAGATCGCTGTCGTAGGCGACCCCGACCTGGAGCAGGATGGTCAGCTGCTCCTCCGGGCGCATGAAGTTGGTCATGTTCGCCTGCGCGAGCTGACCGTTGGGGAGCACGATGAGGTTGTTGGACAGATTGCGGATGGTCGTCTGCCGCCAGTTGATGTCCTCGACGTAGCCTTCCTCGCCGCTGCTGAGCTTGATGTAGTCACCGGGCTGGACGGTCTTGGAGGCGAGGATGTGGATGCCCGCGAAGAGATTGGCGAGGGTGTCCTGGAGCGCCAGCGCGACCGCCAGACCGCCGACACCCAGGGCGGTGAGCAGCGGGGCTATGGAGATGCCCAGGGTCTGGAGCACCACCAGGAAGCCGATCGCCAGGACCAGGATCCGGGTGATGTTGACGAAGATCGTGGCCGAGCCGGCGACCCCGGAGCGGGACTGGGTGACCGTGCGCACCAGTCCGGCCACCACCCGGGCCGCCGACACCGTCGCCACGAAGATGAGCAGCACGGTGAGCACCTGGTTGGTGGTGTGCTGCACGGTGCGGGTCAGCGGCAGCACGGCCGCCGCGCCCGCCACGCCGCCCACGACCGCCGCCCAGGGCACCACGGCCCGCAGCGCGTGCACGATGACGTCGTCCCCGCTCCAGCGCGTCCGGTCGGCGTGCCCGCCCAGCCAGCGCAGCAGGACACGCAGCGCGAACGCCGCCAGCAGACCCGAGGCGAGGGCGATGCCGGCGAACAGCAGATCGTCCACGGTGAGGTCCCGGTTCACCGGTCACCCCCGGTGCGGGGAACTGCGGCGCACGCCGCCGCCAACGGCCGGATGTGAAGTCTCGTCACGTCGTCACCTGCTCGTTTTCCGGGATGCACGAAGGTGCCCGACCACCCTGACCCGCGGTCGGCACGATCGTTCATCCTGCCGTATCCCGCACGGGGTTCCGTACCGCGGACGGGGGTGAGCGGAGGGTGAGTCAGCGCACATGACGCACGGTCACGCGCGCTCCTGCCGCGTGACCGAGCCGGCGCGCCACCCGGGTCAGATCACCTTCAGCCGCACCAGCGCCGCCAGGGTCAGCGCGCCCGGCGCCAGGGGGAGCCAGACGGTGATGACCCGGAAGGCCAGGACCACGGCCGTGGCCACCGCGGCCGGGCCGCCCGTGGCCACCAGCGCCATGACGAGCGCCGCCTCGACCGAGCCGATGCCGCCGGGCGTCGGCACCAGGGCGACGGCCACGGTCGCCGCCAGATAGGCCACCGCCATGTGCGCGACCGGCACGTCCAGCCCCAGCGCCCGCCCCACCAGCACCAGGACGGAGGCCTGCAGCGCCGGGAAGGCGAAGGCCCCGCCCCACAGCGCCAGGGCCCGCGCCGGACGCCTGTGCACCGAGCGCGCCTCACCGAGCGCCGTCCGCAGGAAGGACACCAGGGCCGAGCGCAGCCGCCGTACGAGGCCGAGCACGGACGCGGCGATCACGAGCACCACGGCGACACCTGCCAGCAGCGGGCCGAACGCCGTCTCCGGCATCAGCGCGCCCAGGCGCAGCGCGTCGGGGAACGCGATGAGCAGGGCACCCAGCAACGCCAGCCGGCCGATGCTCTCGGCCAGCAGATACAGAGCGAGGGCGGCCGAGGAGCGGGCGAGCGGCAGCCCGCACACCGTCATGAACCGCAGGTTGACCGCGCTCGCGCCCAGCCCGGTCGGCAGCAGGTGGTTGGCCGCGCCCGCCGCGAACTGCGTGGCCAGCAGCCGCTGCCGGGGCAGTCGTTCGACCACCGCGCCCTGCCGGGTGCAGGCGGCGGCCACCCAGGTCAGACAGGTCGCCCCGGCCGCGGCCAGCAGCCAGGGCCACTGGGCGGTGCCCAGATGAGCGAAACCCGCGGCCAGCACGGACCGGTGCTGCACCGCGACCACGGTGACGAGCAGGAGTGGGAGCAGACACAGGATCTGCCGCAGGCGGCGGACCGGGACGCGACGGGGGAGCCGTCCCGGGGGGAGTTCGGGGAGCTGTACCGCTGTCACATCACCAGAGGCTGTCCAGGCCGGGCCAACTCCGGGTTGCGTAAGTGGGGACTGGGTATGGCGCGCGGGATGCGGCTGTGTGGGGAGCGTCATCGAGGCCTTTGCGCGGAGGGACGGAGAAGAGCGGGATCGGGCCGATTGTGCGGGATGCCGGGGCGATAGGCGAGCTCCTTGACCTCAATGATGCTTGAGGTTCTACGGTCTTCCCCATGAGCATGGAGACCACAGCGTGGACACAGCTGCACAGCGTCATGAACGCCGAACGGGAGCGCCGCCCCTTCGCCCTGGCGACCCTGCGCCGCATCGGCGCGTTCGCCCGCCCGCACCGGCGCCGCATCACCCTCTTCGTCCTGCTCGGCGTGGGCACCGCCCTGCTCGCCGTGGCGACCCCCGTCCTGGCCGGGTGGGTCGTGGACACGATCGTGTCGGGCGGCGACGAGGGCAGGGTCGTACGCCTCGCCCTGCTCATCGCGCTGATCGCGGTGGCGGAGGCGGCGCTGGGCATCCTCGGCCGGAGACTGTCCGCGACGCTCGGGGAGAATCTCATCCTCGATCTGCGGACCGCCGTCTTCGACCATGTGCAGCGCATGCCGATCGCGTTCTTCACACGCACTCGTACGGGCGCCCTCGTCTCCCGGCTCAACAACGACGTCATCGGCGCCCAGCGCGCCTTCAGCAACACCCTCTCCGGAGTGGTCAGCAACCTCGTCACCCTGCTGCTCACCCTCGCGGTGATGCTCACGCTGTCCTGGCAGATCACCCTGCTCGCGCTGGTGCTGCTGCCGGTGTTCGTGATCCCGGCGCGGCGCATGGGCAGCAGGATGGCCCGGATGCAGCGGGAGGCGGCGACGCTGAACGCGGCGATGGGCACCCGCATGACCGAGCGCTTCTCGGCCCCCGGCGCCACCCTGGTCAAACTCTTCGGGCGGCCGGAGCAGGAGTCGGAGGAGTTCGCCGCACGAGCCCGCCGGGTCGCGGACATCGGGATCCGGACGGCGACCGCCCAGGCCGCCTTCATCACCGCCCTCACGCTGGTCTCCGCTCTCGCCCTGGCCCTGGTCTACGGCCTCGGCGGCTGGTTCGCCCTGCGCGGCTCGCTGGAACCGGGCGCGGTCGTGTCGCTCGCGCTGCTCCTGACCCGGCTGTACGCGCCGCTGACCGCGCTCGCCGGGGCGCGCGTCGAGGTGATGAGCGCCCTGGTCAGCTTCGAGCGTGTCTTCGAGGTGCTCGACCTCAGGCCGCTCATCGAGGAGAAGCCGGACGCGCGCCCGGTGCCCGACGGTCCCGTGGCGGTCGAGTTCGAGAACGTCCGCTTCGGCTACCCCGCGGCCGACAAGGTCTCCCTGGCCTCCCTGGAGGAGGTCGCGTCCCTGGACAAGCGAGGTGGCGACGAGGTCCTGCACGGCCTGTCCTTCCGCGCCGAACCCGGCCGGACCGTGGCGCTCGTCGGCTCCTCCGGCGCGGGCAAGTCCACCATCGCGCAGCTGATGCCGCGCCTGTACGACACCGACGGGGGAGCCGTGCGCGTCGGCGGCGTCGACGTCCGCGACCTCACGGCGCGGTCGCTGCGGCAGACCCTCGGCATGGTCACCCAGGACGGCCACCTCTTCCACGACACCGTCCGCGCCAACCTCCTGCTCGCCCGCCCCGAGGCCACGGACGAGGAAGTGTGGGACGCCCTGCACCGGGCCCGCCTCGACGACCTCGTGCGGTCCCTGCCCGACGGCCTCGACACCGTCGTCGGCGAACGCGGCTACCGCCTCTCCGGCGGCGAACGCCAGCGCATGACCATCGCCCGGCTGCTGCTGGCCCGCCAGCGCGTCGTCATCCTCGACGAGGCCACCGCCCACCTCGACAACACCTCCGAGGCGGCCGTCCAGGAAGCCCTCGCCGAAGCCCTCGCGGGCCGCACGGCGGTCGTGATCGCCCACCGCCTGTCCACCGTCCGCGCGGCCGACCAGATCCTGGTCGTCGAGGCCGGCCGGATCGTGGAACGGGGCACGCACGAGGAACTCCTGGCGGCGGGGAAGCGGTACGCGGAGCTGTACCGCACCCAGTTCGAGGGGGCACGGGCGACGGCGGTGGAGGAGGCCGCCTAGAGCGGTGAACACCTGCCCGGACCTGTCCGTACTCCCGTCGAGTACTCCTGCCGACAGCCGCACCCGGAGAGGCGAAGTGTTCCAGCAGCGACCGCACGTACGATCCACCCGGCGGACCCCGTCCCGCGCCCGGCGGCACGCCGCCGCCACGGCCGGGGTCCTGGCCGTGTTCGCCCTCGGCACGGCCTGCGGCGGCGGTGAAGACCGCGGGGCGGCGGTGCCGCCGAGCGTGTCGGCGGCACCCGCCGCCGGGGTGGTCGCGCCGGCGAAGGTCGAGGTCATCGCCGGTCTGACCGGCTGCAAGGCGAAGATCCGCACCGAGGCGGACGAACTGCGTGAGGGCGTGTGCCGCACCGAGAAGGGCACCTACCTCATCACCACCTTCCCCGAGGAGAAATTCAAGGAGACCTGGCTGGAAGCGGCCCGCGTGTACGGGGGCACCTACCTGGTCGGCACGCGCTGGGTGGTCAGCGCCAAGCCCGCGATGCTGGAGCCGCTCCGCGCGAAGCTCGGCGGCACCGTCCGGAAGCTGACCGGCGTCGGCCCGCGCGCGAACGCCTCCTGACGTCACCGCGGACCGGACCTTCTCCCGACACGTCTCTTTCGGTTTGCGCTGGTGGACGTCATGATGGTGCGACTCGGCAGATGAGCCGCCCCTGTCGCGGCGGCCCCGGAGAAAGATCGTCGTGGTCGCCACCTTCCGTCGCCATTCGCTCGCGGGCGAGATGCTGGTGCTCCAGCTCGCCATCGTCGTAGTGGTGCTGCTGGCTGTCGCCGCGGTCTCCCTGGCCCAGTCCCAGGCCACCTTCAACCGCGTCGAGGGACGCAGGGTGAGCGCGCTCGCCGAACGACTGGCCGCCAACCCCCTGGTGCGCAGCCAGCTCACGCGCCCCGCGTCCGGAGAGGCGCTCGCCCCGCTGGTGCTCGCCACACAGGCGCAGTCCGGGGTGACCTCGGTGACGGTGGCCGACAGCGCCGGGCGGATCGTCAGTTCCACGAATCCCACGGTGGTCGGGGAGCGGATGCGGCTGGGGCCGGGCACCGCGCGTGGGCGGGGCTGGTCCGGGCCGTTCACGCTGGACGGCAACCGCGAGCTGGCCGCCCAGGTCCCCGTCCTCGGGGCCACCGAGGAGAACCTCGGCCGGATCCTCGGCACGGTGATGATCGGCGAGGCCGATCCGACCGTGTGGCAGCGGCTCAGCGGCGCCTCCTCCTACCTGATCGCCTATCTGGGCATCGCCAGCGGACTCGGCGTCGCCGGTTCCTGGCTGCTGGCGCGCCGGGTGAAACGGCAGACCCTCGGACTGGAGCCGGGCGAGATCGCCGGGCTCGCCGAACACCGTGAGGCGATGCTGTACGGGATCGCCGAGGGCGTGATCGCCCTGGACCCGCAGCACCGGCTCACCCTCGTCAACGACATGGGCCGCCGGCTGCTCGACCTGCCCGAGGACTGCGTCGGCCAGAGCCTGGAGGGGCTCGGCATCGACGGGCGACTGCGCGACGTGCTGTCCGGCACCGCCGCCGGCGAGCGCGACGAGGTCGTCGTCCGCCACGGCCGGGTCCTGGTGATGAACCGGATGACCGTCACCAAGGACGGCCGGTCCCTCGGCTCGGTCACCACCCTGCGCGATCGCACCGAACTGGCACGCCTGGAGCGGGAGATCGGCTCCTTCCGCAGCTCCTCGGAGCTGCTGCGCGCCCAGGCGCACGAGTTCGCCAACCAGCTGCACACCATCTCCGGGCTGATCCAGATCGGCGAGCAGGACGAAGTCGTGCGCTACATCCGCGCGTTGAGCCGGCACCGGCAGTCCCTGGACGTCACCCTCAGCCGCCGCGTCCGGGACACGGCGGTGGCCGCGCTGCTGATGGCGAAGGCGTCCCTCGCGGCCGAACGGAAGGTCAGCCTGCGGATCTCGGACGACACCGCGCTGGAGCGGCTCGCCCCGGAGGACGCCGCCGACGTGGCGACCGTGGTGGGCAACCTGGTGGACAACGCCGTCGACGCGGCCTGCGCACAGGACGACGCCTGGGTGGAGGTGGCGCTGCGGCAGGACGTCTCCGGTGTCGAGATCGTGGTCCGTGACTCCGGGCCGGGCGTGGCGCCCGAGCTGGCCCGCGAGGTGTTCTCCCACGGTTTCACCACCAAGGCCGCGCGCGAGGGCGGGCGCGGCATCGGACTGGCCCTGACCAAGCTGGTCTGCGAACGGCACGGGGGAGAGATCTCGGTGGCCAACACCCCCGAAGGGGCCGTGTTCACCGCACACATGACCGTCAGGCACCTCACCGGCACGGTGGCGGAAGGAGCGGCACCATGACCGCAGCGAGCGACAAGGCGGACACGATCGACGTCCTGGTGGTCGACGACGACTTCATGGTGGCCAGAGTCCACCGCGCGTTCGTCGCACGCGTCGAGCCGTTCCGCGTCGTCGGCACGGCCCACACGGGCGGACAGGCCATCGAGGCGGTCGACGCACTGCGCCCCGACCTCGTCCTGCTCGACCTGTACTTGCCGGACCTGTTCGGGCTGGACGTCATACCCCGGCTGCGCACCGCGGGCCACGACTGCGACGTGATGGTCATCAGTGCGGCGACGGAGGCCGACACCGTGCGCGGGGCGGTCCGCCGCGGCGTGGTCGACTACCTGCTCAAGCCTTTCGAGTTCGACGATCTGCGTCTTCGCCTGGAGCGCTACGCCGCGCAGCGGGGCCGGCTGCTCACGACGGTGGTCCGGGGCCAGGCGGACGTGGACCGCGTCCTGGCCGGCGCGTCCGTCCCCGCACCGGCGTCCACCCTGCCCAAGGGCATGAGCGTGGAGACCGCCGACCTCGTCGAGCGGGCCCTGCGCGAGGCGGACGGCACCCTGTCCGCCACCGAGTGCGCAGCCGTCACCGGCGTGTCTCGGGTCAGCGCCCGCCGCTACCTGGAGTACTTCCACGGCACCGGCAGCGCGGAGGTGTCCCTGCGCTACGGCGCCGCCGGCCGGCCCGAACGCCGCTACGGCTGGCGGGCCTGAGCCCGACCCGGGGCCGGCACGTCAGGGCTGGTTGGTGAGGTAGCCGCCCATGGAGGTGAAGTACTCGGCGGCGGGCAGCTCCCGGCCGTCCTCGGTGCGGACGCGGGTGATGGCCAGTCCGCGGTTGCGTCCGGTGCGCGCGTCGGCGCCGGCGACGATCACCACGCCGTCGCCCTCGCGGTAGAAGACGCGGCCGGGCGTGCCGCCGTACCGGCCCTCGGACACGAACGACGCCAGGACGTCGAGCCGCTTGCCCCGGTGGAAGGTGTAGGCGCTGGGGTACGGCTCGGACTGGGCGCGCACCAGGCGCTCCAGATCCTCGGCCGGCCAGTTCCAGTCGATGCGGCTGTCCTCGTCGGCCCGCTTGTGGAAGAAGGACGCCCGGGTGCGGTCCTGCCGGGTGAACTCGGTCTGTCCGGAGGCGATCAGGCCGAGCGCGCCGATGGTGACGGGGGCGATGAGGTCGACGGTCTTGTGGAAGAGGTCGGTGGCGGTGTCCGTGGGGCCGACCGGCACGGCCTCCTGCCGGACGATGTCGCCGGCGTCGAGCTCGTCGTTCATCATGTGCGCGGTGACGCCCACTTCGGACTCGCCGTTGATGAGGGCCCAGATCAGCGGGGAGAACCCGGCGTACTTCGGCAGCAGCGAGTCGTGCACGTTCAGGGTGCCGTGGCGCGGCAGACCGAAGACGCGCGGCGGGATCCACGTCCGCCAGTTGTTGGCCACGATGATGTCCGGGTCGGCCGCCTTGAGGCGCTCGAACAGCTCCTCGTCGTCGGGCCGGTTGCGGATCAGCACCGGGACGCCGTGTTCCTCGGCGAGGTCGGCGACCGAGTCGCTCCAGATCTTCTCGTAGGCGTGCTCGCTCTTGGGGTGGGTGACGACCAGCACCACGTCGTGCTCGGACTCCAGGAGGGCTCGCAGGGTGCGGTGCCCCCAGGTCTGGTAACCGAACATGACGACCCGCATGGGGTTCCTCCTCAGAGCAAGGTGTTGGCCGAAGCAAGTAAAGCAAGCCTTACCTTAGTGTGCAACGGGAGTGCAGGATGGCCCAGTTGGGCGGAGGGCTGTTCGGTGGAGTCCGTTTTGCCCTGTCGACACCCTCTCAGGTTTAGCTTAGGCTCACCTAAGTTCCTTGGTGTGCCGCTCCGTTGGCATGCCCGTCTTTCGTTCCCTCCACACCTGACACGCGGCTGCCCCGCACGATGGGAGTGACATGTCGCAGGTTCTTCCTGGTGACACACCACCGATCCACGACCTGATCGGTATCGGCTTCGGGCCGTCCAATGTGGCCATGGCGATCGCGCTCCGCGAGCACAACTCCCGCGTCGCCAGGCAGGGGGCGGTCTCCGCTCACTTCTTCGAGCAGCAGCCCCGCTTCGGCTGGCATCGCGGCATGCTCATCGACGACGCCACCATGCAGGTCTCCTTCCTCAAGGACCTGGTGACGCTGCGGAACCCGGCCAGCGAGTACAGCTTCCTCTGCTACCTGCAGAGCAAGGGCCGGCTGATCGACTTCATCAACCACAAAAACCTGTTCCCGCTGCGCGTGGAGTTCCACGACTACTTCGAGTGGGCGGCGGCCCAGGTCGACGACATGGTCTCCTACGGCCACGAGGTGGTCGGCGTCGCTCCCGTGACCCGGGGCGGAGTCGTGGACCACCTGGAGGTGACCGTCCGGTCGGGCGGCGGCCTCGAAGTCCACCGGGCCCGCAACCTCGTCGTCGGCACCGGCCTGCGCCCCCTGATGCCCGAGGGCGTCGAGCGCGGCGAACGCGTCTGGCACAACTCCGAACTGCTCGCCAGGGTGGACGAGTTGGAGGGAACCGCACCCTCCCGCTTCGTCGTCGTGGGCGCCGGACAGAGCGCCGCCGAGAACGTGGCCTATCTGCACCGCCGTTTCCCGGGTGCCGAGGTCTGCGCGGTCTTCTCCCGCTACGGCTACAGCCCCGCCGACGACAGCAGCTTCGCCAACCGGATCTTCGACCCGCAGGCGGTCGACGAGTACTTCGCCGCGCCCGAGGACGTCAAGCGCCGGCTGATGGACTACCACGGCAACACCAACTACTCCGTGGTGGACATCGATCTGATCGACGACCTCTACCGGCAGTCGTACCAGGAGAAGGTCCTCGGCACCGAGCGTCTGCGGTTCCTCAACGTCTCCCGGCTCACCGGCGTCAAGGAGACCCGGTCCGGCGTCCAGGTCACGGTGACGTCCCTCGTCACCGGCGAGGACACCGACCTGGAAGCGGACGTCGTGGTCCTGGCCACCGGCTACAGCCCCGCCGATCCCACCAGCCTGCTCGGCGAGGTCGCCGACAGCTGCCTGCGCGACGCCCAGGGCCGCGTCCGTGTCGAGCGGGACTGGCGCATCGCGACCGACCCCGCCCTGCGCTGCGGCATCTACCTGCAGGGCGGCACGGAGCACACACACGGCATCACCTCGTCGCTGCTCTCCAACACCGCCATCAGGGTGGGCGAGATCCTCGACTCGCTCCTCGGCCGCGGGGCCGGACCCGCCGCGGACCAGCAGCGGACCCTCGCCGACGACACGGGCAGCACGGCCCGCTAGAGGTACTGACCCGTGAGGTCGGGGACGCGGCCGGCGGGGTTTCGCGGACCCCCCTCCAGGGAGGCACGTCCGGTCAACTCGCCGACAGCGCAAGGGATAACGTACGTCGTCATGGGCACGACTGTCGCAGTGGAGCGCCCCGCTTCCAGGGGCACGACGCAGATCCGTCGGCGACGGGTCGTGGGTCTGGGCACCCTCCTGGGCGTCCTCGTGATCGCCGTGGTCCTCTCGCTGGCCGTCGGCGCCCGCGCCTTGAGCCCCACCGAGGTGTGGAACGCCCTGGCCGGAACCCCGGACGCCGACAGGCGGCTCACGGAGATCAGGCTCATCGTGGAGACCGTACGGGTGCCCCGTACGGTCCTCGGGATCGTCGCGGGCACGGCTCTCGGTGTCGGCGGGGCGCTCATCCAGGGGTTCACGCGCAATCCGATCGCCGACACGGGCCTGCTGGGCGTGAACTCCGGTGCCTCGTTCGCGGTCGTCGTGGCGATCGCCGTGTTCGGGCTCGGCGACCCGTTCCAGTACGTCTGGTTCGCCTTCGCCGGGGCGGCCGTCGCCGGGGTCGTGGTGTTCGGTCTCGCGAGCATCGGACGGGGAGCCGGCAACCCGCTGACCCTCGCCCTGGCCGGCCAGGGCGTCACGGTGCTCCTCGCGGCGATGACCACCGCCGTCGCACTGTCGGACCAAGCGGCGCTGAACGCCCTGCGGTTCTGGAACGCGGGATCCCTCGCCGGTGTCGGATTCGACGTCATCTGGCCGGTGACGGCGTTCATCGGCGTCGGGCTGCTGCTGGCCCTGATCACGCTGCCCTCCCTCAACCTGCTCAACCTGGGCGACGACGTGGCCCGCGGGCTGGGCGTGAACATCGCGCTGAGCCGGACCGTCGGCATCACCGCCATCACACTGCTGGCGGGCGCGGCGACGGCCGCGTGCGGGCCCGTCGCCTTCCTCGGGCTCATGGTGGCCCACGTCGCCCGGTACCTGACCGGGCCGGACTACCGCTGGCTCGTGCCGTACGCCGGTCTGCTCGGAGCTGTGGTGCTGCTGCTGTGCGACATCGTCGGCCGACTGGTGGTCCGGCCGGGCGAGTTGGACGCGGGCGTCCTCGTGGCGCTCCTCGGCGCCCCCTTCTTCGCGGTTCTCGTGTGGCGCGGAAAGTTCAGGAAAGCATGAACGTGACCGAGGTGAAGCCGTCGCTGCCGCCGGGTGTGCGGTTCGGCCGCGTGTCGTTCGTCTGGCGGCCCTGGATCGTGGGCGTCACGCTGCTGCTGGCCGCGGCGACCTTCCTGGTGTTCTGCGTGTCCATCGGCGTGGGGGACTTCCCGATCGGCCTCCCGCAGGTGATCGCCACGATCCTCGGACGGGGCGAACAGGTCGACGAGTTCGTCATCATGGACCTGCGGATGCCGCGCGCCCTGGCCGGGCTCGTCGTGGGCGTCGCGCTCGGGGTGTCCGGCGCGATCACGCAGTCCGTCGCGCGCAATCCGCTGGCCAGCCCGGACGTTCTCGGGATCACCTCGGGGGCCGGCACGGTCGCGGTCTGCCTGGTGACGGTCTCGGGCGGGACCACCGCTGCGATCACGGGCTCCGTGGGCCTGCCGGCGGCGGCGCTCGCGGGCGGACTCGGCACGGGCCTGCTGGTGTACTTCCTGGCGTGGCGGCGCGGGATCGACGGCTTCCGGCTCATCCTCATCGGCATCTCGGTGAGCGCCGTGATGCAGGCGATCACGACCTGGCTGCTGGTCACGGCCGACATCAGGGACGTGGCCCGGGCCCAGGCCTGGCTGGTCGGCTCGCTGGAGGACCGCTCGTGGAGCGAGGTCTGGGCGGCCCTGTGGTGCGGGCTCGTCCTGCTGGCCGTCGTGTCCTGTGTGGCGTTCCAGTTCCGTCCGATGCACTTCGGTGACGAGGTCGCCGCCGGCCTGGGCGTCCGGTACACGCGGGTGCGGGCCGTCCTGCTGCTGTGCGCGGTGCTGCTGGCCGGAGTGGCGGTGAGCGCGGCGGGACCGGTCCCCTTCGTCGCGCTGGTGGCGCCGCAGGTGGCGATGCGTCTGGCGCGCTGCCCCACACCCCCGATGGCGGCTTCGGGCCTGGTGGGCGCGCTGCTGCTGATCGGCTCGGACCTCGTCGCCCGTACGGCGTTGCCGGTCTCGCTCCCGGTCGGCGTGGTCACCGCCGCGATCGGCGGGCCCTTCCTCGTCTATCTGCTGGTGCGGGCGAACCTCCGGTAGATGTACAAGAGTCAGGTGAACCTAATCAAGGGGGGACCCGTGGTCGCACAGTCCGTCACCGAGGCCGCGGTCGGCGGCACGCCGCGGCTGGCAGCCCGAGGCGTCACGGTCGGCTACGGCGGCCGGGTCGTCATCGACGAGCTCGACGTGGCGATACCGCCCGGTGTGATCACGACGATCATCGGCCCCAACGGGTGCGGGAAGTCCACCCTGTTGCGCACCCTGTCCCGGCTGCTGAAGCCGGCCAGGGGGACGGTCGTCCTGGACGGGGAGGACATCGCCAGGCTCAGGACCCGGGACGTGGCGAAGAAGCTCGGCCTGCTCCCGCAGGCGCCGGTCGCGCCGGAAGGGCTGACCGTGGCCGACCTGGTGGCCCGGGGCCGTCACCCGCACCAGAGCTGGCTGCGGCAGTGGTCCTCCGACGACGCCGACGTGGTGGCGGGAGCCCTGGCCATGACCGGGGTGTCCGACCTGGCCGACCGCCCGGTCGACGCGCTGTCCGGCGGACAGCGCCAGCGGGTGTGGATCTCCATGACGCTGGCTCAGGGCACGGACCTGCTCCTGCTGGACGAGCCGACCACCTATCTGGACCTGGCCCACGCGGTCGACGTCCTCGATCTGGTGGACGACCTGCACGAGTCGGGCCGTACCGTCGTCATGGTGCTGCACGACCTCAACCTGGCCGTCCGCTACAGCGACAACCTCGTGGTGATGCGGGAGGGCTCGATCCTGGCGCAGGGGCACCCCCGGGACGTCGTCACCGCCGAACTGCTTCACGAGGCTTTCGGGTTGCGTGCCCAGGTGATCGAGGACCCGGTCGGCGACCGGCCGCTCGTCGTGCCGATCGGGCGGACCCACGTGCAGCCGGAACACATCCCGACGCCCCGCCCTTAGTAAGGCTAGGCTAACCTCATTCTCTCGCGATAAGGTTTGCCTGCCCTTAGGCGAGGGTGCAGCGAACTAGCGCGAAAGCAAGGGGATTTGGATGCTCCTCCATCGAACGACGCCCGGGAAGCCATGGCGGCGGCTGGCGGCGGTCCTGTCCGCGGCCACCCTCGGCGTCGGTCTCCTCGCGGGATGCGGTTCCGGCTCGGCGGACTCGGCGGACGGCAAGAGTGAGGGCACCCGGGCCGCGGCCGCCGGTGCGTTCCCGGTCACCGTGGAGCACGCCTTCGGAAACACGACGGTCGAGAAGGCGCCCCAGCGGGTCGTCTCCGTCGGCTACACCGACGACCAGACCATCCTGGCCTTCGGCATCAAGCCCGTCGGCATGGTCGACCAGTACCCCAATCCGCCGGGCAAGAGCCCCGACATCAACACCCAGTGGCCCTGGGTGAAGGACAAGTGGGGCGACACCAAGCCCGAGGTCGTCATGAAGAACGGCGACTCGGGCCCCAACTACGAGAAGATCGCGGCCCTCAGGCCCGACCTGATCGTCGCGGTCTACTCGGAGATCGACCAGGCCGCCTACGACAAGCTCTCGAAGATCGCCCCGACCGTCGCCCGCACCAAGGGCGAGAAGGAGCCCTTCAGCGCTCCCTGGCAGGACAACGCACTGCACATCGCCAAGGCCCTGGGCAAGGCCGACGAGGGCCGGAAGATGGTCGACGACATCCAGGGGCAGCTCGACACGGCCAAGAAGGCGCACCCCGAGCTCGGCAAGGAGACCGCCGTCGCACTGTCCTGGTACAAGGACTCGGTGGCGCCCTTCACCTCCACCGACGTGCGCGGCCGGCTCGTCACGGGCATCGGCTACAAGTACCAGACCGAGATCGACAAGGTCGCGGACGGCAGCTTCTACACCACGCTCTCGCCGGAGCGCATCGACCTCGTCGACGTCGACCGCATCTTCGTCATCAACGACAAGGCCGACACCGAGGCGCTCAAGAAGTTCAAGCTGTTCGCCAACCTCGACGCCGTGAAGAAGGGCAACGTGTCCTACCTGCTCGACAGCGAGGGCCCGGCGGTCGGCGCGGCCATCTCCCAGGGCACCCTGCTGTCCATGCCGTACGCGATCGACGAACTCGTCAAGTCGGTCGAGTAGGGAAGTGAGCACCACCGACACGCGCGTCGCCCCGGCGACCCTGCGCACGACGACGGGACGCGAGGCCACCCGATGGGTCGCGGAGCACTGCCGCACCATGCCGGGGCTGACGGCCGCGACCGTGCTCACCACGGTCGCGGGGGCCGCGCTCCAGGTGCTCCCGGTGCTCCTGCTCGGCCGGGTGGTCGACGGGGTCGTCACGGGCGAGGACCGCTCGGTCCTGGTGACCATCGGGGTGCTGATCGGTGCCGCCGCGCTGCTCGGCGCGGCGGCCACCGCCGTGTCGACCTACCTGATCGGACGGCTCGGCGCGGATCTGCTCGCGCGTCTGCGCGAAGGCGCCGTCCGGGCGGTGCTCGGCATGCCGAGCGCACGGATCGAGCAGGTCGGCCGGGGAGACGTGCTCTCCCGGGTCGGTGACGACGTGGCCGTCATTTCCAAGGGCATCCGCACGGCCGTCCCGACGGTGTTCTCGGCGGGCGTCCTGGTCGTCATCGCCACGCTCGGGATGTTCGGCCTGGACTGGCGGCTCGGTCTGGCCGGAGCCGGCGCGCTGCCCGCGTACGCGCTGGCGCTGCGCTGGTACCTGCCCCGCTCCGCCCCGCTCTACCGCAAGCAGCGCGTGGCCCAGGCCGACCGGGCGCAGGCGTTCATCAGTGGCCTGAACGGCATCGACACGGTCCGGGCGTACCGGTTGGAGAGTGCCTTCCGCGAGAAGGTCACCACCGAGTCGTGGCGGGTGCGCGATCTCGGGATCGAGGTGTTCCGGTTCTTCGGCCGGTTCGTGGGCCGGGAGAACCGCGCCGAGTTCATCGGACTGGTCCTGATCCTCGTGGCGGGGTACGCCCTGCTGGAGGCCGACGCGGCCACCCTGGGCGAGGTGTCGGCGGCCCCGCTGCTGTTCCACCGGCTGTTCACCCCGCTGGGCGCCATCATGTTCACCTTCGACGAGGCGCAGAAGTCCGGTGCGAGCCTGACCCGCCTGGTCGGGGTGCTGGGGGAGTCCGCCGAGGAGCGGCTGGTCGGCGACGAGTCCGTCGCGGTGGCGCGAGCCGGGGCGTACCCGGTGACCGTCGAAGGGCTGACGTTCCGCTACCCCGGTTCCGAGGAGCCGGTGCTCCGGGACGTCAACCTCCGGATCGCGGCGGGGAGTTCCCTCGCCCTGGTGGGCGCCACGGGCGCGGGCAAGACGACCCTGGCCGCGCTGATCGCCGGCATCGGCACCCCGGAGGCCGGGTCGGTGCGCATCGGGTCGACCGACCTCGCCGATCTGGACGAGGCGGGGGCGCGGGCCCTGGTGAGCATCCTGACGCAGGAGACGCACGTGTTCTCCGGGTCGCTCGCCGACGACCTGCGGCTGTCGGCGCCGGGGGCGACCGACGCCGAACTGCTGGACGCGCTGCGCACCGTCGGTGCCGAGGGCTGGGTCCGCGCACTGCCCGAGGGGCTCGACACCCCGGTCGGCGAGGGCGGTGAGCGCCTGGACGTCACCAAGGTCGCGCAGATCGCCCTGGCGCGGCTGGTGCTGGGCCGGGCACCGGTGGTGGTGCTCGACGAGTCGACCGCCGAGGCCGGCAGCGAGGGCGCCGCCGAACTGGAGCGGGCCGTGCAGGCCGCCTGTGCGGGCCGGACCACGCTGTTCGTGGCGCACCGGCTGACCCAGGCGATGGCCGCCGACCGGATCGCCGTGCTGGACGCGGGCCGGGTCGTGGAGCAGGGCGCACACGAGGAACTGGTGGCTCTGGGCGGCCGGTACGCACGACTGTGGCGGGCCTGGAGAGAGGGTAGTTAGGCAACCCTTATTTAGGTTAGCCTAACTCCATATTCTGGAAGGGACGCTGAGTCTTCGATGATGGAACCGCGCGCTCGTCTCACACTGCCTTCTCCCACACGTCTGGCCGAGGTGCGCCGGCGGATCGGCGACTACCCGGACAGGACCATCGCCGAAGCCTGCGCCATCGGACTGTCGTACTGGGCGACGGGCGAGAGCCCCGAGGGGATCGACCTCACCCCCGGCACCCTCTTCGCCGACGTCCTCGGCTGGGTCGACAACGGCGGGACCGCCCCCGGAGGTTGGGACATCGCTCCGGACGGCCGCACACTCGGAGTCCCCGACGGGGTCCGGCCGCAGGACGCGCAGCTCGCGCTGGACGACCTGGCCGACTTCCCGGACCGGCCCCTCGGCACCATCGGCCCGTCCAGCATCGCGGCCAGGCTCCGGACCCTGGGCGAATGGAACGACAACCGGGCCGACCGGGTCCGCCCCACCATCGTGGAGATGTTCCGCGAGCAGGCCGGTGCCCGGCCGGACGCCGTGGCCGTCGTCGACGAGCACCGGTCCCTGACCTACCGTCAACTGGCCGAACACTCCGGTCAGCTGGCCCACCACCTGCTCGCCCGCGGACTCGGCTCCGAACAGGTCGTGGGCATCTCCCTGACCCGCTCCGCCGACATGGTCGTCGCCCTGCTCGCCGTGCTCCAGGCCGGCTGCGCCTTCGTACCGCTCGATCCGCAGTGGCCCGCCGCACGCCGGGCCGTCGTCATCGAGGACGCCCGGGTCGTCCTCCAGCTCAACACCTCGGGCGACCACGACCCGGCCGAACCGGACGCCGTGGCCGTCGACCTCGGCCACTGGCGGTACGGCTCGTACCCGGCGCGCGGGCCGGCGTTCACCGTCCTCGGCGACGCGCTGGCCTACGTCATCTTCACGTCCGGTTCGACCGGGCGGCCCAAGGGCGCGATGATCCGGCACGAGGCGATCAGCGAGCGCCTGCTGTGGCAGGTGAACGAGATCCTCGGCTTCGGCCACGACGACGCCTCCCTGTTCAAGGCGCCGCTGTCCTTCGACATCTCCATCAACGAGATCTTCCTGCCCCTGGTCTCCGGCGGCCGGCTCGTCGTCCTGCGGCCCGGGGGCGAACGCGACCCCCACCACCTGCTGAGCGTCATCGCCGAACAACGCGTCACCTTCACCTACCTGGTGTCGTCCATGCTGGACGTCCTGCTGGAGATGGCGGGCGACTCCGGCCGCCTGGACAGCCTGCGGCACGTCTGGTGCGGCGGCGAGGTGCTCACCCCCGAGCTGTACGAGCGGTTCCGCACCCGACTCGACATCCCCATGTACCACGGCTACGGCCCCGCCGAGACGACCATCGGCGTCTCGCACGTCATCTACCGGGGCGCCGCGGAACGCCTGTCGACCTCCATCGGCAAAGCCAACCCCAACACCCAGCTCTACGTCCTGGACGACGAACTGCGCCCCGTCCCGGTCGGCGTCGGCGGAGAACTCTACGTCGGCGGCTTCCTCCTGGGCCGCGGCTACGTGGGCGCGCCCGGCCTGACCGCCTCCCGCTTCGTCGCGAACCCCTTCGCGAACGACGGCTCCCGCCTCTACCGCACCGGCGACCTGGCGCGGTTCGCCCCCGACGGTTCGCTCGACTTCCTCGGCCGCGCCGACAACCAGATCAAGATCCGCGGGATGCGGCTGGAGATCGAGGACGTCGAGGTCGGTCTCGCCGAACACCCGCGCGTACGGCACACCTGCGTCGTCGCGAAGAAGAACGCCGCCGGCGGCACCTATCTGATCGGCTACGTCATACCGGCCGCCGGCGGCGAGGACCTGCGGGCGGACGAGGTCAAGGCGTGGGCCGCCGCGCACATGGTCGAGTACATGGTGCCCACCCACATCGTGGTCATGGAGGAGTTCCCCCTCACCGCGAACGGCAAGCTCGACCGCAACGCGCTGCCCGAGCCCACGATCGAGACCGGCTCACTCGTGCGCCCCTCCACCGACGACGAACGCGCGGTGTGCGCCGCGGTCGCGGAGGTGCTGCGCCTCGAAGAGGTCGGGGTCGACCAGGACTTCTTCCAGCTCGGCGGCGACAGCATCCTGGCCATCTCCCTGCTCAGCGCGCTGCGCGAGCGGGGCCTGCACATCACGGCCCGGCAGATCTTCACCCACGGCACCGTGGGCGCGCTGGCCGCGGTCGCGAGCCGCGAGGACGTCTCCACCGTCGACCACGCCGATGTCGCGACCGGCACCGTCGTCGGCTCGCCCATCGTGCAGTGGCTCGGCGAGACCACGGACGCCATCGACGGCTTCGTCCAGTCGGTCGTCCTGAACACCCCCGCGGAACTGACCGCCGACGCCCTCGACGCGATCCTCACCGCGCTCGTCACCCGGCACGACATGCTCCGCGCCCGGCTGGTACGCGGCAACCGCTGGAGCTTCGACATCCCCGAAGCGGACCGTGCCGAGCCCGGCTGGCAGCAGAGCGACCGGCCGCTCGACGAGTGCATCGCCCTCGCCACCGAGGGACTGGACCCCGCGGGCGGCGCGATGCTCCGGGCCGTCTGGCGCCCCCGGGCCCGCCACCTCGTCCTCGTGGCCCACCACGTGGTCGTCGACGGCGTCTCCTGGCGCGTCCTGATGGAGGATCTGGCCACCGCCTGGCGGCAGTTCACCTCCGGCGAGCCCATCGAACTCCCCGCGACGGGCACGTCCTTCCGGCGCTGGACCCAACTGCTGGAACGCGCCGCGTTCGACGCCGACAGCTCCTCCTACCGGCGCCCCCTGCCCGGCGAGGACCAGCCGCTGGCCCACCGCGCCCTGGCCAGGACGGACACCGTCGCCAACGAACGCCTGCGGACCGTCTCGGCCGGCCCGGAGGTCACGGCCGCCCTGCTGAACGAAATCCCGGCGAAGTTCCACGCCGGCGTCAACGACGTCCTGCTCACCGCGCTCGCCGTCGCCCTCGCCCGTCGGCGCCGCGACCTCGGCCAGGACCAGACCTTCGCCCACATCGAGCTCGAGGGCCACGGCCGCGAGGGGCGGTTCGTGGCGGGCTCCGCCGGCTTCGAACCCGACCTGTCGCGCACCGTGGGCTGGTTCACCACCCTCTTCCCGGTGACCGTGGACCCCGGCACGGCAGCCGACTTCACCGCTCCCGCCTATCTCACCGCCGCCCTCAAGGCGGTCAAGGAGGACCTCGCCCGGGTACCGGACAACGGCGTCTCCTACGGCGCCCTGCGCTACCTCACCCACAGCGAGTTCGACGCCCCCGCACCCCAGGTGCTCTTCAACTACCTGGGCCGCTTCGCCGCCGGCGCCCCCGGCGACTGGCAACTCGCGGGCACCACCGGCCAACTGGGCGAGAAGCGCGACCCCAGGATGCGCCTGCCGCGCGCCCTGGAGTTCAACGCGATCGCCGAACCCTCCGCGACCGGCGGTTACGAACTGGTCACCACCATCTCCTGGCCCGACGGCATGTTCACCGACGCCGACATCACGACCCTCGGCGACTACTTCCGCACGGCCCTGGCCGGACTCGCCGCGCTCGACCAGGGCGGCCACTCGCCCAGCGACTTCCCCCTGGTCCCGCTCACCCAGGCCGACGTCGACACCCTGGACGGCCCGCGGCTGCGGGACATCCTGCCGCTGACCCCGCTGCAGGAAGGCCTCTACTTCCACTCGGTCTTCGACGACGACTCCGCCGGCGCCTACGTCGAGCAGCAACTCCTCACCCTGGAAGGCGAGGTGGACGCCGACCGGCTCGCGGCGGCGGCCACCCGGCTGCTCACCCTCTTCCCGAACCTGGCCGCCCGCTTCACGGCCCTGGCCGACGGCCGGGTGGTCTCCGTCCTGGACAACGGCGCCGAAGCACCCTTCACCACGCTGGACCGCCCCGGTATCACCGACGAGGAGATACGCGACCTCGCCGAACAGGACCGCCGCACCGGCTTCGACCTGGCCACCGGCCCGCTGATGCGCTACACCCTCGTCCGCGCCGGCTCCGGCCGGAACGTCCTGGTGCAGACCGTGCACCACATCATCGCCGACGGCTGGTCCGTGCCTCCCATGCTCCGCGCGCTGCTCGCCGAGTACCACGCGCCGGGCACCGTCCACCCGCTCGGCGGCTTCGCCGACTACGTGCACTGGCTCGCCGGACGCGACGCCGAGGAGAGCGACCGCGTCTGGCGCGAGGAACTCGCCGGACTGCCCGGCCCCTCACTGGTCGCCGAGGGACACACCCCCTCCGACCGGTTCGCCGACACCGCCGTGGAACCCGAGGGCGACATGGACGCCGCCGTCCGCGAGGCCGGCGTGCCGCTGAGCGTGGCCGTGCACAGCGCCTGGGCCGTCACCCTGGGCGGCATCCTCCAGGGCCGGGACGTCGTGTTCGGCTCCACGGTCTCCGGCCGCGACGCCGAGGTCCCCGGCATCGAGGACATGGTCGGCCTGTTCATCAACACCGTCCCCGTACGCGCCCGTTGGTCGCCGGGCAGCTCCGCGGGCGACCTGCTCGCCTCGGTGCGCGACCACCAGGGCGCAATCCTTCCGCACCAACACGTCTCCCTGGCGCGCATCGCCCGGCAGGCCGGCACCGGCTCCCTCTTCGACACGCTCGTGGTGTTCGACGTGGCCACCGACACGACGTCGCTCCGGCGACCCGGCGACACCCTGGCCATCACGGACATCGTCAACGAGGGCGCCCCGCACTACCCGCTGACCCTGGTGGTCGAGCGCGCACCCGACGGCCGCCCCCGCTTCAACCTCATCTACGACGCCGAACTGCTGGGAGAGCCGACCGCCCGGACCGTCCTGCGCACCTTCACCCGCACCCTGGCCGGTCTGCTCACCCACCCGGACACCCCGGTCGACGACCTGACGCCCGGGAGCGCACGGCGACCGGCACCCGTCACCCCGACGACCCTGGGCGGACTCTTCGACGCCGCCGCCCGCCGCGACCCCGCGGCCACCGCCGTCACCCAGTGCGCCCTCGACGGCGCCACCCGTTCCCTGACCTACGGCGAACTGTCCGCCGCCAAGAACGACTTCGCCTCGGCGCTGCGCGCGGCCGGAGTGGGCCCGGGCAAGCAGGTCGCCGTGGCCGTCCCACGCTCCCTGGAACAGGTCGTCGCCCTGGTCGCGATCGTGAGCGCGGGCGGCGCCTACGTCCCGCTGGACCCGGCGTACCCGGACGAACGGCTGGAGTACATCCTCACCGACGCGGTCCCTCAGGCAGTCCTCGTGGACCGCGACCAGCACGACCGCTTCACGCGGCTGCTGGACCGGGCGGGAGTGCCGGCGCGCGTCCTGGTGCAGGGCGAGGAGCCCTCGTCCGCTTCCGCGCACCCCGTTCCCGAGCCCGACTGGCACACCCCTGCCTATGTGATCTACACCTCCGGGTCGACCGGCCGCCCCAAGGGCGTCGTCGTCCCCCACTCCAGCGTGGTGACCCTGCTCGCCAACACCCGGCCCGCCATGGACTTCGGCCCGCAGGACGTCTGGGTCCAGTTCCACTCCTTCTCCTTCGACTTCGCGGTCTGGGAGCTGTGGGGCGCGCTGGCGTACGGCGGTGAGCTGCTGGTGCCCGAGTACGCGCTGACGCGCTCCCCGGTCGACTTCCACCGGCTGGTGCGCGAACGCGGCGTGACGGTGCTCAACCAGACGCCGTCGGCCTTCTACCAGTTCATCGAGGCCGACCGGCTGACCGACGAGCCGCTGCCCGCACTGCGCCGGATCGTCTTCGGCGGCGAGGCACTGGACCCGGGGCGGCTGCGCGGCTGGGTCGAGCGGCACGGCACGGCCGTCCCCGAGCTGGTCAACATGTACGGCATCACCGAGACCACCGTCCATGTCACCCACCGGGTCCTGACCGACGCCGACTTCGGTCCCGGCGACGACGTGAGCCCGATCGGCGGCCCGATCCCCGGCCTGGTCATCCACCTCCTCGACGACCGGCTCCGCCCGGTGCCGCCGGGCCGGGTCGGCGCCATCTACGTCGCCGGCGACCAGGTCTCGCTCGGCTACCTGGGCAGGCCCGGCCTCACGGCGGCCCGCTTCGTGGCGGACCCCTTCGCGGCCGACGGCTCCCGCATGTACCACACCGGCGACCTCGCGATCCGCACCCTCGACGGCGAACTCCGGTTCACCGGCCGCGCCGACGACCAGGTGCAACTGAAGGGCTTCCGCATCGAGTTGGGCGAGGTGGAGTCCGCGATCCGCGGACTCGCGGGTGTGGTCGACGTGGCCGTCACGGTGGCGGACACCGGGGACCATCTGGTGGCGCATGTGGTGGGCAGAGTGCCGGGTGAGGTCGAAAGCCAGTTGTCGAAGAAGCTCCCCCTTCACATGATCCCGGGCAGGATTCTCACGACCGACGCCCTACCGCTGACGGTGAACGGCAAGTTGGATCGAAAGGCGCTGGTGGAGCGTGCCCTCAGCGGCGCGGGGCTGTATCAATGTGCGGCTCCGCCGCGGGGCGCGACAAGCCACAACGCGTCCGCGGACGAAACGACCGCGGTAGCCGCACTCACCAAGATCTTCATCGAGACGCTGCCCGGCGTTGCCGTGGACGCCGACACCGACTTCTTCCGCGCCGGAGGCGACAGCATCATCGCGATCGCGGTCGTGAACCGGGCCAGGACACTGGGCCTGCCCGTCACCCCGAGGGACGTCTTCCTGCTCAAGACGCCCCGCGCACTGGCGGAACACCTGGGTACGAACGCACCCCGCCCCACACCGGCGGCAGCCCACCGCGAAGACGGCCCGCTGCCCCCCACCCCGGTCATCCTGCGCCAGCGCGAACTCGGCGGCTCCCTGACCCGCTTCGCCCAGGCCAGGACCCTCCGGGCCCCCGAAGGCACCGGCTACGCCGACGCCGTACGCGCCGCCCACGCCGTCGTCGCCGCCCATCCCGCCCTCCGGCTGCGGCTCCGGACGGAACACGGCGTGTGGACCCTGCGCACCGGCCCCGCCCGCGAGGTCACCGTCACACGCCCGGACACCACCGACGCGACAGCCGTCGCGAACGAGGCCGCCGGACGGCTCGACCCCGAGTCCGGTGAGGTGGTCGCCTTCACATGGCTGGAGGCGAGCCGAACCCTCGTGATCACCGTGCACCACCTCGCCGTCGACGCGGTCTCCTGGCTGATCCTGCTGGACGACCTGGCCGCGGCCCTGCGCGGGGAGCCCCTGCCCCCACCGACGACGTCCTACGCCGAGTACGCCGAAGCCCTGGCACTCCAGTCGGCCCGGACCGTCGACGACGTCGGCCGCTGGATCACCGCACTCCGGGCGCCCGACCTGCTGCCCGCCCCCGGCGAACTGCGCCGGACCACCGTCGTCCTCGACCCCGACGTGAGCGACCGGCTCACCCGCACCGCACCCGCCACACTCGGTGTCGGCCTCACCGAGCTGCTGTGCGGCGCCCTGCGCACCGCACTCACCCGGATCCAGCCGTCGCCCACCGACCTAGCGGTCGACCTGGAGCGGCACGGCCGGGTCCCGGTCCTCGAACACCACGACTACACCCGTACAGTCGGCTGGTTCACCTCCGTCGCACCCGTGCGGCTGACCCCGCACACCGACCCCCTCGCCGCCGCACGCGAGATCGTCGAGCGCCAGCCGGACGAGGCCGGGCACGTCGCCTACGGCCGGCTCAGGTACCTCAATCCGCAGACGGCCCCGCTGCTGACGGCCCGCCCGCAGGTGCTGTTCAACTACCTCGGCCGGGGCAGCGAGTCCCAGGCGCTGCACCTCGCCGAGGGCGACCAGGGCAGCCCGTACGCCGTCGAGGTCAACGCGTGGACCGACGAGACCACCGGCAGCCTGCTCGCCGAGTTCGTCCTCGCCGAGGGCATCCCCGACAAGATCACCGAGCACTGGCGCAGCGCCCTCCGGCAGCTCGCGGACGCGGCGACCACGACCGAGCGCACCGCCCCGGTCACCCCGCTCCAGCGGGGCCTGTTCTTCCAGGCCCAGATGGCGGGCTCCGCCGGACACTACGTCGCACAGAACTGGTTCACCTTCGACCGGCGCCTCGACACCGGTGCGCTGGCCGAGGCGATGGCGCACGTGATCGCGCGTCATCCGGTCGTCGGCGCGGGCTTCGCCACCGACGACGCCGGAAACCCGGTGCAGGTCCTCAAGGCCGGGCGACGGGTCGACGTCCGCACCATCGCCCTGTCCTCGGACACCGAGATCGACGCCCTGCGCGCCCGGGACCGGGACACCGGGTTCGACCCGGGCGAACCGCCGCTGATCCGGCTGACCGTCGTGCACCTGCCCGGCGACCGGGACGGCCTGCTGCTCAGCTACCACCTGCTGCTGTGGGACGGCTGGTCCCGCGAGATCGTCCTGCGCGACCTGTTCGACGCCTACCGTGCCGTCCTCGCGGGCGAGCCGCTCGACCCGGCGCCGGCCACGCCGGGCTTCGAGGAGTACGCCCGCACGCTCGCCGCCAAGGACCCGGCGGAGTCGGAGCGCTTCTGGGCGGACCAACTGGCCGCCCTCCCGGGCCCGACCCTGCTCGCCGGACCGTCCCCGTCCTTCTCGGACGACCTGCCGAGCGCGCTCACGCACACGCTGTCCGCCGAACAGTCGGACCTGGTGCGGGAAGCGGCCCGGGTACACGGCGTCACCCTCAACTCGGTGCTGACCGGCGCGTTCGGACTGCTGCTGGGCGCGCACACGGGCCGCGCGGACGCCGTGTTCGGCGTGACCGTGTCCGGCCGCGAGGGCGAGGGGCTGTCCGGCATCGTCGGCGTGCTGCTCAACACCGTGCCGATGTGGACCCGGCCCCGCCCGGACGACACGGTCGGCGCCTACCTGTCGGCCGTCCAGTCGGCCCGGGTCGAGGCGATGGAACACGAGCACCTCGGGCTCGGCGAGATCCAGCGGGCCGGCGGACACGACACCCTGTTCGACAACCTGTTCGTGCTCCAGAACTTCCTGGACATGGACGCGTTCGCCGCGATGAACGCCCGGCACGGCATCACCTCGGTGAAGGCCGACGACTCCACCCACTATCCCTTCACCTGGGTGGTCACGCCCGGCGACCGGCTCACGGTGAAGCTGGAGTACCGCGACGGCGACACCGGGAACGCCCGCCGTCTCCTCGACGACTACCTGAGCGTCCTGGAGGAGCTCGCCCGGGCCACCGGGCCGGTCGGCGCGCTGCGGGGCCTCGGACCGGTGCCCGAGCCGGGCGCACGCACCGACATCGGCACGGACACCGTCGTCGACCGGTTCGACCGGGCGGCGGACCGCGACCCGGGGCGGGTCGCGCTCGTCGCCCACGGCTCGACGATGACCTTCGGCGAACTCCGGGACCGCAGCCGGGCCCTGGCGGGCGTGCTCGCCGCGCGCGGCATCGGGCCCGAGACGGCGGTGGGCCTCGCCGTCCCGCGCTCCCTCGACTGGATCGCGGCCCTGTTCGCCGTCCTGCGGGTCGGCGCCGGGTACGTGCCGCTGGAGCTGGACCACCCGGACGAGCGGATCGCCGCCATCGTCGAGGACGCCCGGCCGGAGCTGATCCTCACCGTGAGCGCCGTGTCACCCCGGCTGACCGGCGAGCTGATCGAACTCGACCGCCCGCTCCCGGCCGCGGAGCCGTACGTGACGTTCGCACCGGACGATCCCGACCGGCTGCGGCACCCGGCGTACACGATCTACACGTCCGGTTCGACCGGCAGGCCCAAGGGCGTGGTGACCGAGTACTCCGGGCTCACCAACATGCTGATCAACCACCAGCGCCGCATCTTCGAACCGGTGCTGGCCGCGCACGGCCACCGGGTCTTCCGGATCGCCCACACCGTGTCGTTCGCGTTCGACATGTCGTGGGAGGAGCTGCTGTGGCTCGCCGACGGCCACGAAGTGCACATCTGCGACGAGGAGTTGCGCCGGGACGCGCCCCGGCTGGTCGCGTACTGCCTGGAGCACGGGATCGACGTCGTCAACGTGACCCCGACCTACGCACAGCAACTGGTGGCCGAGGGCCTGCTCGACAACCCCGATCGGCGGCCGGCGCTGGTGCTGCTGGGCGGTGAGGCCGTCACGCCGACGCTGTGGCAGCGGCTCGCCGAGACCGAGGGCACGGTCGGCTACAACCTGTACGGGCCCACCGAGTACACCATCAACACCCTCGGCGTCGGCACCTTCGAGTGCGCCGACCCGGTGGTGGGCGTCGCCATCGACAACACGGACGTGTACGTCCTGGACCCGTGGCTGCGGCCGCTGCCGGACGGCGTACCCGGCGAGCTGTACGTGTCGGGCGTCGGCATCGCACGCGGCTACCTCGGACAGCCCGCCCAGACCGCGCACCGCTTCGTCGCCTGCCCGTTCGGCGCCCCCGGCGAGCGCATGTACCGCACCGGCGACCTGGTGGTCCGCCGGCCCGACGGCAACCTCATGTACCTCGGCCGCACCGACCAGCAGGTCAAGATCCGCGGCCACCGGGTCGAACTCGGCGAGGTCGAGGCCCTGTTCGCGGCCCACCCGGCGGTGCGGTTCGCCGCCGCGGTCGCCCAGTCCGACCCGCAGGTCGACGGCGCGTACCGGCTCGCGGCCTACCTGGTGCTGGAGGGCGCGGAACTCGCGACGGTGGCCGCCGACGTGGGCGCCGGGCTGCCGGACTTCCTGCGCCCCACGCACTACGCGCAGGTCGACGGCATCCCGCTGACGGTGAACGGGAAGGCTGACACCAAGGCGCTGCCCGAGGCCAAGCCGCTGGGCGCGCTGACCACGGCGGGGGAGCGGGGGCCGCAGACCGAGACCGAGACCGTGCTGTGCGAGTACTTCGCCGAGGCACTGGACCTGGACGACGACGAGGTGAGCGCGGTGAGCGACTTCGTGTCCCTGGGAGGACACTCCATGCTGGCGGTTCGGCTCGTCGGGCTGCTCCGCCGCGAGTACGGTCCCGTGATCACGATCCGCGATCTGTTCACCCTGCGAACCCCGGAAGCGATTGCCCGCCACCTCGATGACAACTGACACGCAGCGGCCCCGCCAAGGGGCCGCCATCCTCCGCACCGCCCTGCGCCGCAACATCGGCGCCATGGCCTGGGGCACCCTCCTCATGGGCCTCTACCAGGCCGGTGAGACGGCCTTCCCCATCGCGCTCGGCCTGATCGTCGAGCACGCGATGCGCGACGGCCGCAGCCTTGAGGCGCTCGCCCTGTCGATCGGCGCGCTGGCCGTGATCATCACGACGGTGTCGCTGTCGTGGCGGTTCGGCATGCGGATCCTGCAGAAGGCCAACACCACCGAGGCGCACCGCTGGCGGGTGAAGGTCGCCGCCTGCGGCCTGCTACCCGTGGCCCGGGACGTCGACCTCAAGTCCGGCGAGGTGCTGACCATCGCCACCGAGGACGCCGACCAGACCGCCGACATCATCGAGGTGGTGCCGCTGCTGATCAGCTCGCTCGTCGCGGTGCTGGTCGCGGCGGTCGCGCTGGGCCTGGCCGACGTCCGGCTCGGCCTGCTGGTGATCGCGGGGACCGTCGCCATCCTGTCGACCCTCAGCGTGATGTCCAAACGGATCGGCAGCAGCACCCAGGAGCAGCAGGCCCGGGTGGCGCGGGCGGGTGCGAAGGTCGCCGACCTGATCACCGGCCTGCGCCCGCTGCACGGCTTCGGCGGCAACCAGGCCGCGTTCCGGTCCTACCGGAAGGTCAGCACCGAGGCGAGACACCAGGCGATCACCGTCGCCAAGGTGAACGGCGCCTACGCGGGCACCGCTCTCGCCCTCAACGCGGTCCTCGCCGGTGCCGTGACGCTGACGGCGGGCTGGCTCGCCTTCGACGGCCGGATCACCATCGGCGAACTCGTCATGGCGGTCGGCCTGGCGCAGTTCATCATGGAGCCGCTCAAGCTGTTCTCGGAGATGCCCAAGTACGTGATGATCGCGCGTGCCTCGGCCGAGCGGATGGCGCTGGTGCTGTCGGCCCCGCCGGTCATGACCCCGGGCTCCGGACGCCCGTCCCCGGGCGGCGACCTGGAGATCGACCGCGTCCGCCACGGCACCCTGACCGACCTGAAGTTCCAGGTGAAAGCGGGGGAGTTCGTCGCCATCGCCCCCTACCAGCCACGGGCGGCGGCCGACCTCGCCGCCGTCCTGGCCGTGCGCGTCCCGCCCGCCGCGTACGAGGGAACGGTGCGGCTCGGCGGCCAGGAGCTGGCGGACCTCTCCGTCGAGGCGGTCCGCGAGCACATGCTGGTCAACCCGTACGACGGGGAGATCTTCGCGGGCACCCTCCGCACGAACATCGACCCCGCGGGCACCAGCCGCACGGTCCCCGCCGCCGTCGAGGCCTCCCTGCTCACCGACGTCGTGGCCCTGCACCGCGAAGGCCTCGACTACGGCGTCCGCGACCGGGGCGCCAACCTCTCCGGAGGCCAGCGCCAACGCCTTGCCCTGGCCCGCGCCCTGGCCGCCGACACCGACGTCCTCGTCCTGCACGACCCGACGACGGCGGTGGACGCGGTCACCGAGCAGCTCATCGCCCGCAACGTGGCGGAACTGCGCCGGGGCCGCACGACGATCGTGATCACCAGCAGCCCCGCGTTCCTGGACGCGGCGGACCGGGTCCTGGTCCTGGACGACGGCACGATCACGGCGGACGACACCCACCGCAACCTGCTGTCCGAGGACGAGGCGTACGGTCAGGCGGTCGCCCGGTGAGCTGCGGTCAGGGGCGTGGGGCTGAGCCGATGCGCGGCTGCGCCGCGTGGGCGCGACGGGCCCCCGCCGGCCGGCTGGGGACTGTTCGGTGAGGGCCCAGCCGATGTCCCTGAGCGGGGCATGAGGCCACCCGGCCGGGTCATGGCCTCGACGCGGGCGGGGAGGGCACGGTCGCCCGGTGAGCTGCCCAGAGGACTGGGGGACACGCCCTTAGGGGTCCTTTCACTATGCCCGTCCGGGTCGCGCGGCCTGGTGCCGCACCTCGCCGCGTTGCCGAAACGCCCTAGTAGCTCCGCTACGAGGGCTTCCCGGCGCCTTGCGATGCACGGCACCAGACCACGTGCCCTGATCGGACGCTCACAGTGAAAGGACCCCTTAGGGGCGCGGGGCTGAGCCGATGTGCGGCTGCGCCGCGTGGGCGCGACGGGCCTCCACCGGTCGGCAGGGGACTACTCGGCGAGGGCCCAGCCGACGTCCCTGAGCGGGGCATGAGGCCACCCGGCCGGGTCATGGCCTCGACGCGGGCGGGAGGGCCACGGTCGCCCGGTGAGCTGCCCAGAGGGCTGGAGGACATGCCCTTAGGGGCGCGGGGCTGAGCCGATGTGCGGCTGCGCCGCGTGGGCGCGACGGGCCTCCACCGGTCGGCAGGGGACTACTCGGCGAGGGCCCA
>NZ_JBEOSZ010000031.1:47575-92120 GCF_040303285.1 Streptomyces sp. NPDC096046
CAGCCGACGTCCCTGAGCAGGGCATGACGCCACCCGGCCCGGTCATGCCCCGAAGCGGACCGGGAAACCCGCACGGTCGCCCCGGCGCGTTCCACCAAGCTCTCGGTCACCTCACAGTGGGGCAGCATCCGGTCCTCGTGCTCGCCGACATCGAACGCCACCCGCAGCCCCGACAGTTCGGCCCCCTCCCGCAGCCGCTCGGCAACCGCGCCACCGACCGGCCCGCCCAGCGGATCGGCCCACCCCGGGGCATCCGGCGTCCACCAGAACGACCCGGACTGACAGGCGACCCGCGACACCAACTCGGGAAACTCCAGCGCCGCGTACACCGCGCTCAGCCCTCCGAGACTCTGCCCGGCGACCACCAGCCGCCCCGGATCGGCGTGGACGCCCGACTCCGCCACCAGTGGCAGCAGTTCGTCCCGCACGGCCTCCCACAGCTCCGGCCGGCACGTGAACTCCGTCGCCCGGTCCTTGGCGGGCAGAAAGACCAGAGTGACCGGCGGCAGATCCCCCGCTTCCACCGCCGAGTCGAACGCCGTCATGGCCGGATGCAGATACAGCCAGTCGTCCCCGTCGAGCAGCAGCACCACCGGCCCTCCGCCCCCCGCCGGATGGACCCGCACGGTCCGCCGCCCGCCCAGCCGCGCACTCGCCCAGCGGATCCGCGCCCGTGGCACGGGCAGCACCGCATCGGCCCCCAGCAGGGGCCAGTGGGGCTGCTCCGGGGCGTCCGGCGTCGCGGCGATGGACCGGTCACCGCCTGCCCCGGCGGGGTTGAGCGGGTCGGCGTACGACGCGTCAGCCGCCAGGAACCGATACGTCACCCGCAGCCGCGCGGGCATGCGCACCTCGGCGTACCAGCAGTCCGTGTCCTTCCAGCGCCGTAGGGCGACCGGCTCCGACCAGCTCTCGAACTCGACGGTCACCGGCTCGGACCCGCGCCACAGGAACAGGGTCCCCCAGCCGTCGGCGCCGTCCGGCACCGCCACGGGTGCGCCCGCGGCGGCGGTCCAGAACGCGTCACTGCCGGGCGCGCCCGGCAGCCCGAACTCGGCGAAGGCGTCCTCCCTGTCGGCCGCGGCCAAGCGCATGAACGTCTCCTTGTGAGAGGGAAGGGGCAAAGGCTAAGCTCCATCAATTAGGCGAGCCTAACCTAACCTTGACCCTCCGAGGAGGCACCGCGCATGAGCACCAACCCCTTCGACGACAACGAAGGCCGTTTC
This sequence comes from Streptomyces sp. NPDC096046, assembly GCF_040303285.1. Lineage (NCBI taxonomy): Bacteria > Bacillati > Actinomycetota > Actinomycetes > Kitasatosporales > Streptomycetaceae > Streptomyces > Streptomyces sp. NPDC096046. Next base: position 48,802 of record NZ_JBEOSZ010000031.1, read on the forward strand.
CTGGTCCTGGTGAACGACGAGGGCCAGCACTCCCTCTGGCCGTCCTTCGCCGAGGTGCCCGGGGGATGGACGATCGCCTTCGCCGAGAACACCCGCGAGGCGTGCCTGGAGTACGTCGAGACCCACTGGACGGACCTGCGCCCCCGGTCCCTCGCCGCGGCCCAGGACGCCTGACTCTGTCGATGCTGTGTACCAGGCTGACCAACGCCCGCTTCCTCACCATGGATCCGGACCACCCGGTCGCCCATGACCTGGGCATCTGGCAGGGCCGGATCGTGGGTCTCGACGACGCCGTGACGGCTCTGCCGGCCCGGGAGACCGTCGACCTCCAGGGCGCCACGGTGTTGCCGGGGTTCATCGACGCCCATGTCCACCTCGCCTGGACCGGGTTCAAGCAGAACACCCCGAGCATCGCGGGCCGCACCCGCATCGACGACGTGCTCGCAGTCGTGGCCGGGGCCGTCGCCCGCACCAGCGCACCCGGCGACTGGGTGAGCATCGCCGGGTACGACCAGCGGGCCCTGGGCCGCCATCTGACCGCCGCGGACCTCGACCGGGTCAGCGACGGACGCAAGCTCTACCTGCTGCACGACTCCGGGCACGGCTGCGTCGTCAACACCGCCGTCCTGGACCTGCTCCCCGACGGCATCCCGCACGAGAACGGCTTCCTCGCCGAGCAGGCCAGGGCGCCGCCCGCGCCCTGCGTCTGCCGTGCTCCCAGGAGGACCTGGCCGAGGCGATCGGCCGCGCGGCCCGCACCTGCCTGGCCGAGGGGGTCACCGCCTGTGCCGAAGCGGGCATCGGCGGCACCCTCTTCGGTCACAGCCCGGTCGAACTCGGCGCCTACCAACTCGCCCGGGACAAGGGGCTGCTGCCGCTGCGCGTACAGCTCATGGTCTCCGCGGACCGGCTGCGCCCGGTCGCCGCCCACGACACCGACGGCATCCCGCGCGCCCTCGACCTCGGCCTGCGCACCGGCTTCGGCGACGACCGGCTCTCCGTCGGCGCGCTGAAGATCTACACCGACGGCGGGATGATGGCCCGCACGGCCGCGCTGACCCGCCCGTACGAAGGACTCGACCACGCCGGGCAGTTGCAGGACGACCCGGACGTGCTCACCGACGTCATCGTGGACGGCCACCTCGCCGGCTGGCAGCTCGCCGTGCACGCGATCGGCGACCGCGCGGCCGACATCGCCCTCGACGCGATCGAGCGCGCTCAGCGCCTGCGACCCCGTCCCGGGGCCCGCCACCGCATCGAACACGCGGGGCTGATCCGGCCCGACCAGCTCCCGCGCTTCGCGCGACTCGGCGTCACCGCCGTCGTCCAGCCCGCCTTCCTGCGCTGCTTCGGCGACGACTACGCCTCGATCATGGGTGAGGAACGGGCGCCCTGGATGTACCGGGGAAAGGCGTTCCTGGACCACGGCATCCCGCTGGTGGGCAGCTCCGACCGCCCCGTCGCCGATGGATCGCCCCTGCGCGCCGTCCAGTTCTTGGTCGAACGCGTTGCCGCCTCCGGGCAGTTGATCGGCCCGGACGAGGCCGTCACCGTCGACCAGGCCCTGCACGCCTACACTGTCGCCGGCGCCCGCGCCTGTCACTGGGAGGACCGCCTGGGCAGCCTCACCCCGGGCAAACGCGCCGACCTGGTCGTCCTCGGCGACGACCCCCGGCGCGTCGACCCCTCGCGCATCGGCGACATCGAGGTGGCGCAGACCTACGTCGACGGCCTCCCGAGCCACCCGCGCGCCTGATTCCCGGTTAGGACCGAGGAAGGAACCCCTTGACCACGGCCACGCCGCGCCCTGCCACGCCGCCCGTCGCTTTTCCGGCGCTGACACCGTCCGTGCGCACCGCCCGCCCGGACGAGGCTCCCGCCCTCGCCGCCCTGTCCCGGCCCTTCGTCCACTCGGGCGCACTGCGTGAACGCCCCGTCTCCCTCTACGCCGCCCACGCGGCCGACTTCCTGGTGCTGGAGGCCTCCGAAGGAACCCTCGACGGCTGCGTCGGCCTGCGTGCGTACCCCGCGGGCCCGGGGGAGGGCGACGAACGCGCGGGCGTCGTCTACAACTTCTGCGTGGCCGCGCACCGGCAGGGCAGCGGAGCGGGGGCCGGACTGTTACGCGCGGTGCTCGCCACGGCGCACGCCCGGTCGCTCGACGCCCTGTACACGGCGACCACCGGGAGCGCCGGACTGTTCCTGCGCTACGGCTTCACGCGGACGACGGCCCGTCAGGCGCCGCGCTCCTGGGCCGATTCCCTGGACCCGCGGCGCAACGCGCACGTGCTGGTCAGGAGGAGGTGACCTGGTCGGGGACCACGGTGGTGCCCGGGCACGCCCCGGTGAGCACGCTGCGCAGCACCGCGTGCGGTACCCGCCCGTCCACCACATGCGCCCTGCGCACCCCGCCGCGGACGGCCCGCAGACAGCCCTCCATCTTCGGCAGCATCCCGCTCGCCAGCCCGGGCAGCAGCTCGTCCAGCGCACGGGCCGTCAGTCGCGCGATCACCTCGGTGCTGTGCGGCCAGTCCGCGTACAGCCCCTCGACGTCGGTGAGCATCACCAGCCGCTCGGCGCCGAGCGCCACGGCGAGGGCCGCCGCCGCGAGATCGGCGTTGACGTTGTAGACCTGCCCGTCCGCGCCGCGCGCCACGGGGGAGACGACCGGGATGTGCCCCTGCTCCAGCAGCGCGCGCACCATGGCCGGATTCACGTCCACGACATCGCCGACGAGACCGAGGTCCACCGCCCGGCCGTCGACCCGGGCCGGCCGCCGTACGGCCGTCATCGTGTGCGCGTCCTCGCCGGTCAGGCCCACCGCGAAAGGCCCGTGGGCGTTGATGTGCCCGACCAGCTCCCGCTGCACGCGACCCGTCAGCACCATGCGCACCACGTCCATGGTCTCCGGGGTGGTCACCCGCAGGCCGGCCTCGAACCGGGTCTCCAGCCCGAGCCGGTCGAGCATCGCGCTGATCTGCGGCCCGCCGCCGTGCACGACGACCGGCCGCAGACCCGCGTGCCACAACTCCACGACGTCCCGCGCGAAGGTCCGTTGCAGACTCGCGTCCACCATGGCGTTGCCGCCGAACTTCACGACGACCACACCGCCCCGCGGCTCCTCGGGCCAGGGAAGGGCCTGGACGGAGGGATCCCCTGCTCGGGCGGGTGTCACGGTCACGCGGTCACTCCGTTTCCTCACCGACATGGGAGAGATGCCACTTAGCCAAGCCTAACCTAAATCGAAGGCTCATTGGTCAAGAGGGCGTGGAGCAGCGGAAGTTGGCATGGCCTGCGCGAGGTCCTCCAGGGGGTGAGGAACTATTCGGGGCGCCCCTGAGCCCGTACCGCGGACGCCCGGGCCGGCCGTTCACGAGGAGCCGTACGGCTACGCCGATGCGTCGATGGTGCGCCTGTGTTCGTCAGCGAGGCACCTTTTCCGCTGAGGCCCACGCGAGGGGAGGAGGGGTTCCGCCTGTGCCCCGGCGTCCTGTGCCCCGGCGTCGCGTCCGGCGGTTGCCCGCCCACCTGCAGACGACGTAGATGGCGAAGGAGACCGTCGTGACGTAGGGGCTGATGGGGATGGAGCTGCCGAGGGCGAGCAGGATGCCCCCCTCGATCGAGACCACGGCGAAGGCCACGCTGAGCAGCGGCAGGAGGACGGGTGACGCGGTGATGCGGGCGGCTGCCGCGGCGGGGGTGACGACGAGGGTGAGGACCAGCAGGGCGCCGACGACCTGTACGGACAGGGCGACCGTGAGTCCGAGGACGAGCATGAAGGCGAAGGACAGTCCCCGCACCGGCACGCCGCGGGCCTCGGCGACGTCCGGATCGGCGCTGGCGAAGGCCAGCGGGCGCCAGATGATCGCCAGGGTGACCAGGACGAGGGCGGAGGTGCCCAGCAGCCAGGTCATCTGCGGGGTGTCGACGGCGACGATCTGGCCCGTGAGGAGGCCGAACTTGTTGGCCGCCCGGCCTTTGTACAGAGCGAGGAAGAGCACCCCGAGGCCGAGACCGAAGGGCATGAGGATGCCGATCGCCGAGTTGCGGTCCCGGGCGCGCGCTCCGAGCACGCCGATCGCTCCGGCCGCGATCAGTGAGCCGACGATGGAGCCCGCCACGATGTTGAGCCCCATCAGCAGCGCGGCCGACGCGCCCGCGAACGACAGCTCGCTGATGCCGTGCACCGCGAAGGGCAGGTCCCGCATGATGACGAAGACCCCGGCCAGGCCGCCGATCAGACCGAGCGCGGCGCCGGCGACGAGGGAGTTGCGGACCAGCACCAGCAGTTCGGTGTAGTTGTCGAAGCTGAAGATCTGTTGCCAGATCCCGTCGGCGAACGTCATGGGCGCGCTCCGTCGGTCCGATGGGTCTCGGGGGCGGGATGATGGGGAGGGGCCGGCTCGTCGGGGGCTCCGGCGACCACGATCCGGCCGTGCACCCGGACCACGTCGACGTGGGTGCCGTACAGCCGGGACAGCGACTCGGAGGTCAGCACCTCCTCCGGCGTTCCCACCCGATGGCCGCCGCGTGCCAGGTACAGCACCCGGTCCACCAGCCCCAGCACCGGGTTGATCTCGTGGGTCACGAAGACCACCGCGGTGCCGTGGGAGCGGCGCCGGGCGTCCACGAGTTCGGTGACGGCCCGCTGGTGGTGGAGGTCGAGGGAGAGCAGCGGCTCGTCGCACAGCAGGATGCGCGGGTCGGTCGCCAGGGCCTGCCCGATGCGTACCCGCTGCCGCTCGCCCCCGGACAGCATGCCGAGGGGGACGTCGGCGTACGCCGAGGCCCCGACCGCCTCCAGGATCTCGTCCACCCGTCGACGGACGCCGGCGGTGCGCAACCGCGGTCCGAAACGGTGCCCGTCGATCCCGAAGCGCACGAGGTCGCGGGCGCGCAGCAGCGCGTGGGCGGACACGTCCGCCTGCTGGGGGACGTAGCCGATGTGCCGGCCTGCCTCGGGCCCGGGCCGGCCGAGGACGGTCAGCGTTCCTGCGGACAGCTGCTGCCGGCCCAGCAGGGTCCTGACGAGGGTGGTCTTGCCCGACCCGTTCGGTCCGAGGACGGCCAGGAACTCACCGGGCCGCACCTCCAGATCGAGGCCGTGCCAGACCATCCGCTCGCCGTAGGACACGGCGGCGCCGCGCAGAGCGAGCACCGGGGAGCCGTCGGCGACGCCGGTGCCGGTGTCGCTCCGGTGGGCCTGGGGCAGGGAGGACATGCCCGGTCGCCTCACTTGGCCAGCGCGCTCGCGAGCGCGTCGACATTGGCCGTCATCCAGCCGAGGTAGTTCTCGCCCTTGGGCAGGGTCTCGGTCACGGGTACGACGGGGATGCCGGCCGCCTTGGCCGCGCTCTCGACCTTCTCCGTCTGCGGGCCGGAGGTCTGCGCGTTGTAGACCAGCGCTTCGACCTGCTTGCCGCTGTACAGGGCCAGGGTCTCCTGCAAGACCTTCGGGGAGACGTCGTCGCCTTCCTCGATCGCCTCGCTGAACTCCTCGGGCGTCTTGTTGACCAGGCCGCTCGCCTCGGTCAGGTACAGCGGCACCGGCTCGGTGATGCCGATGCCCTCGCCGCCGTGCTCCTTCTTGATCTGCGCTTCCTTCGACTCCAGCGGAGTGAGCTTCGACTTGAAGGTCTCGGCGTTCTTCGTGAAGGTCGCGGCGTGGTCCGGGTCCGCCTTGCCCAGGGCGGTGGCGATGCTGTCGGAGATCTTGGCGACGCTGGGGAAGTCGTACCAGATGTGCTCGTTGAGCTCGCCGCCCTCGGGCGCGGTCCTGCCGGAGACCTTGACGGCGTTGATCACCTCGGCGGAGGAGTCGCTGCTCTTCAGCATCCTGTCGACGAAGTCGTCGTAGCCTCCGCCGTTCTCGACGACGACCTTCGCCTTGGACAGGGCCAGCTGGTTCTGGGTGTCGGCCTCGTAGGAGTGCGGGTCCTGGTCGGGGTCGCTGATGATGGAGGTGACGTCGACGTGCTCGCCGCCTATCTGCTCGACGATGTCGCCGTAGACGTTCGTCGAGGCCACCACCGTGATCTTGGACGAGCCGCTCGAGTCCGACGTGGAACTCCCGTCGGCTGCGGAGTCCGAACTGCCGCAGGCTGCCAGCAGCGCCAGGGAGGCCCCGGTTATCAGCGCCAGGTGGCGGCGGGGCGGCGGCGTGCGCATGGGTCCTCCAGGGCGGGTGGTAAGGGGAATTTTCGCGACAGATCAGCCGAGATCGGATCAGTCGGTCGAAGCCGGTTACTTACCCACGCTAGATGGAAACGAATGTCAGGACCATGGCTGAATCTGAGCGATGTGAAAATCATTGCCAAGGCTTGACGTGACGGCTGCCTGTGCGGCGGATGCGGCTGCCTCACGCCCTGGCCGATCAGGCCACTCGGGTGACGCGCCGTGTGGGGCTGTCCCTCAGGGGGCATGGTCTCCACCGGCTGCCTGGGGGTGATCCCGTGCCGCCGCCGAGGCCATGGGCTGTACGCGGCCGTGCGGCCGTGCACACCGGACCGAAGCCCGCCGGGGCTGTCGTGCGCCTGGGTCCGCTCGTCACCGAGGCCGGCGCGGAGACGGTCGGCGCCCGGCCGAGGGCCGCAATGCGGACGGCGGCGGACGGCCCGCCCGGCCGTGCGCGGGACCCGGCCCGCGGCACGTGGCCCGCTGAGGCTCGGACTTCCGGAGTCCGGGGTCGACAAGGAAGTCCGGCGTTGCCGCATCGCGGGGGTGCCGGATCACGGACAGGCGGGGCTACTCCTGTGCGTGCCGGATGGCGTCCAGCACGATGTGCGCGACGTGCTCGTCGGTGAGGCCGTACCGGATCTCCCGTGCCTGCCGGCGTGCGGTCACGATGCGCGAGGTGCGCAGCACCCTCAGGTGCTGCGACACCAGTGGCTGACTCACTCCGAGGGCGGCGACCAGTTCGTGGACGTACTTCTCGCCGTCCGAGAGTTCGCGCACGATGCCGAGGCGGACCGGGGAGGCCAGCGCCTTCAGGAGGTCACTGGCCGCCAGGAGGGCTCGCATCGGTTCGTCGGAAGGGGTCGCCGGAGGAGTGGTCGTCATATGCGCACATTAGCAAGTGGCAATGATTGCCGGTTTCCTTGGCGGCGCCCCGCAAACCGGCTCAGTGATCGTCCCAGTGTCCCTCGTGCGCCGCGTGACGGTGGCCGTCGTGCACGTAGTCGACGTGGTCCTCGTGGGGGATGGCCACATGCCCGCAGCTCTCGCCGTGCTGGTGGTCGTGACCTTCATGGGTGGCGTGGCCGGTGCTCGCACACTCGTCGACGTGGCCGTCGTGGTTCCGGTGGAGGTGACCGTCGTGCGCGAAGTCGGTGTGGTCGCCGTGGGGGATGGCGACATGCCCGCAGCCCTCGCCGTGGGTGTGGGTGTGGTCGTCGTGCGTGCGGTGCTCGGTGGCGCTGGTCATCTCGTGCTCCTGATCGTGCGGTGGGTCGTGTTCCTGCTCGGTCGAGGCATGGGTTCTCGCCGACCGCGACCGTGTATAGCGACATTAACATATAGCGATGTACGAATGTGTTGGGCGACGGGGCGCGCGTTCCCTGGTGCGGATCGTCCGGCCGGGCGGGTGCACCGTGCACGGAAGGCGCCGCGCTGGTGCGGGGGCGCGCCGCACAGGCGACGTCCACGGTGGACCGCCTGGTCTTCACGGGACTCCGGGCGCACGGGGGTGGCGAGACCGTCCACCGGTTGGAGAAGGGCGGAGCCGGGCGAGTGGGAGCCGGATAACCCGGCTCGGATCTCGAACTCACCAACCGGCACGGCGGATGCGGCAGCCCCTGGCCCGGAGAGGGTCCCGGCGGGGGGCCGGGCAGGAGACTCCTCATGGCCCGGCGTGCCCACACCGGGTCATGAGGAGCCTCGGCCCCGGGTGTCGGCCGGGCGATCTCGGCCGGGCAGCCGAAGCGCCGGGCAGCCGAAGTGCTGTGCGCCGCCGCGCCTCAGAGGGGTTGCCAGACGCGGGCCAGCGCCGACGTGGTGAGGACCTGGTCCGGATGCCCCTGTCCGGCGAGGCGTCCGTCCTGGAGCAGGAGGCATGCGTCCGCCGTGCGCGCGGCCTCCAGGTCGTGCGTGGCCTGGACGACCGTCACCCCGTCTGCGACGAGGTCGGTCAGCAGCGCCCCGATGCGCTCCCGGGCCTCCGGGTCCAGGCCCGTGGTCGGCTCGTCGAGGAGCAGCAGGTCGGATGCCTGCGCCAACCCTTGCGCGATGAGCGCGCGTTGGCGCTGCCCACCCGACAGCTCGCCCAGTTGACGTGAGGCGAGGTCCCGGATGCCGAGTCGGTCGAGCGCGGCGTCCACGGTCGTGTGGTCCTGGCGGGTCAGCCGGCGCCACGGGCCGCGCTCGACCCAGCGCCCCATCTCCACGGCCTGCCGGACGGTGAGCGGCAGGGTGTCGCCGACGGCTCCGCGCTGAGGCACGAAGGCGGGCGGCCGGTCTCCGTTGAGGTGGAGATCGCCGGATGTCGGCTTGATCACACCGGCGAGCACGCCGAGCAGGGTCGACTTGCCGCTGCCGTTCGGGCCGACGAGCACTGTCGTGGCCAACGTCGTTATGTCCGCGCTGACTTGATGGAGCACTGGGCGCCCTGGATAGCCGGCGCACAGTCCGCGGAAGCGGATGTGAGCGGTCCCCTCTCGGGGCGGGGCGGGCGAGGGGCGCGGTTTAGTGAACATGATTTTCATTGTAATGTCGCGGTCATGGAATGGTTGACGGCCCCCTTCGAGGTGACCTTCGTGCAGCGGGCCCTGTGGGGCGGCGTTCTCGTCTCCGCGATCTGCGCGCTGGCGGGCACCTGGGTGGTGCTCAGGGGGATGGCCTTCCTGGGGGACGCCATGTCGCACGGGCTGCTGCCGGGTGTCGCGCTGGCCGCGCTGTTCGGCGGGAACCTGATGGTGGGCGCGGTGGTCAGCGCCGCCGTCATGACGGCCGGCGTCACCGCGCTGGGTCGTACCCCGAGGCTGTCCCAGGACACCGGCATCGGACTGCTGTTCGTGGGCATGCTCTCCCTCGGCGTGATCATCGTCTCGCGCTCGCAGTCCTTCGCGGTCGACCTGACCGGCTTCCTCTTCGGTGACGTCCTCGCCGTCCGGCAGCAGGACCTCCTCGTGCTCGCGACGGCGTTGCTCGCGGCGCTGGTGGTGTCGGTCCTCGGCCACCGCGCCTTCCTGGCCCTGACGTTCGACGCGCGCAAGGCCCAGACCCTGGGGCTGCGGCCGCGTCTGGCCCACGGGGTACTGCTCGGCCTGCTCGGGCTGGCGATCGTCGCCTCGTTCCACATCGTGGGAACGCTGCTCGTCCTCGGACTGCTCATCGCACCGCCCGCGGCCGCGCTGCCCTGGGCCCGCGGCGTGCGCGGGGTGATGGCCCTCGCCGCCGTCCTCGGAGCCACCGCCACATTCGGCGGCCTGCTGCTGTCCTGGCATCTGAGCACCGCCGCCGGCGCGACCGTCGCGGCCCTCGCGGTGAGCCTGTTCTTCCTCTCCCACGCGGTGTCCGGGCTGCTTCAACGCCGTGCGCGCCATGCCCCCGCCGCCGCTCCCGTACTCGAAGTCGACTGAAAGAAGCCTGAGGCGATCGTCATGACGGTCTGCAGAAACGTCACTCCATGGGCTTCGGCCGCACTGACACTCGCCGCGCTGCTGGCCACGGGCTGCGCGGCGGACAAGGCCGACGGCTCCCGCCCTGCGGTGAGTTCCCCCTCCGCCACTCCGCACGGATACGTCGAGGGGGCGCAGGAGGCCGCCGAGCAGCAGTCCCGGCTCCTGCTGAACGACCCCGGCAGCGGCAGCACCAGGGTTCTCGACCTCATCACCGGCAAGGTGCACACCACCGCTCAGGTGAAAGGCGCCGTCCGGCTCGGAACGGACGGCAGGTTCGGCTACCTCCACGCGTCCGGCGGTATCCATGTGCTCGACAGCGGCGCCTGGATGGTGGACCACGGGGACCATGTCCACTACTACAGCGCGGCGGTACGCGACGTGGGTGAACTTCCCGCGCGCAGCCGGGCGCAGGTACGCGGCGATGCCGCCGTGACCGCGGTGACCGACGGGGAGGGGCGCACCCTCCTCTACGACCGCGGCAAGCTGGAGAAGGGCAGGATCGCGTCCCCCCGGACGCTGCCGGGCACCTACACGGGCGCCGTCGTGCCGTACGAGGAACACCTGCTCGCCTTCGCCGACAACGGCGGCACCACCGAGCTCGTCGTCCTCGACCGCACGGGCGAACGCGTCGCCGCCCCGGACGTGGAGTGCGAGCAGCCCAGGGGAGACGCCGTCACCCGGCGGGGCGTGATCCTGGGCTGCGCCGATGGTGCCCTGCTGGTCCGGACCGAGGACGGCGCCTTCACCGCCGAGGAGATTCCCTACGGAAAGGACGTCCCGGCGCGGGAGCGGGCCACCTCCTTCCGTCAGCGGCCCGGCAGCGACACCCTCACCGCCCCGGCCGGAAGCGACGCCGTATGGGTCCTCGACGTCACCGAGCGGACGTGGACCCGGGTCGACACCGGTCCGGTCGTCGCCGCCAACACAGCCGGAGAAGGCTCCCCGCTGCTCGTCCTGGAATCCGACGGCTCGCTGCACGGCTACGACATCGCCACCGGAAAGCGGACCGCGCGGACCAAGCCGCTGCTGACCGGGGGGACGAGGACAGGCGCCAAGGGCAGCGCCCCCGTGATCGAGGTGGACCGCAGCCGCGCCTACGTCAACGACCCCGAAGGCAAGAAGGTGTTCGAAATCGACTACAACGACGGCCTGCGCATCGCGCGCTCCTTCGACCTGGACGTCAAGCCGGTTCTCATGGCGGAGACCGGACGATGAGCCGGACCGAGGCGAAGCAGCGCGCGCGGGTGGGGATCGCGCGGCTGCGCAGTCTGGTCGTGGGCCTGCTCGCCCTCGTCACCGCCGCGACCGCGACGGCGTGCACCACCGACGACGACCGGCCCGGCATCGTCGTCACGACCAACATCCTCGGCGACATCACCCGGGAGATCGTCGGTGACCAGGCCGCCGTCACCGTTCTGATGAAGCCCAACGCCGACCCGCACTCCTTCGGCCTGTCGGCGGTGCAGGCCGCCGAACTGGAACGGGCCGACCTGGTCGTCTGCAACGGTCTCGGGCTGGAGGAGAACGTACTACGGCATGTGGACGCCGCCCGCGAGTCCGGTGTCGCCACCTTCGCGGCCGGCGAGGCGGCCGACCCGCTCACCTTTCACACGGCAGACGACGGCGGTCCCCGCAGTGAGCAAGGGCGCCCCGACCCGCACTTCTGGACCGACCCCGACCGGGTGCGCAAGGCCACCGGTCTGATAGCCGACCAGGTCATCGAGCACGTCGACGGCGTGGACCCCGGCACGATACGCGCCAACGCCGACCGCTACGCCGAAGAACTCACCGGCCTGACCGCCTGGATGGAGAAGTCCTTCGACCGCGTACCCGAGGGCAAGCGGGCCCTGGTCACCAACCACCACGTCTTCGGATACCTCGCCGACCGCTTCGGCTTCCGGGTGATCGGCGCGGTCATCCCGAGCGGCACCACGCTGGCCTCACCCAGCTCCTCGGATCTCCGCTCCCTCACCGAGGCGATGGAACGGGCGGGCGTACACACCGTCTTCGCCGACTCCTCCCAGCCCCGACGGCTCGCCGAGGTGCTGCGTGCGGAGATGGGCGGCCGGGTCCAGGTCGTCGAGCTCTACTCGGAGTCGCTGACCGCCGAGGGCGAGGGCGCCGACACCTATCTGCGGATGATGCGCGCCAACACCACCGCCATGGTCGACGGCCTGACCGGCGACTGACCCTCCAGGCCCCTGCAGCCACCGGCTGACGAGCCATCAGCTCCACCTCGCTGCCGCCACCGAGCGGCGCGGAAAGGAACACACCGATGAACAAGCCGATACGCAACAGAGCTCTCACGGGCACGGCACTCGCCCTGGCGGTGTCCGCGGTTCTGACCGCCTGCGGAGGAGAGGGCGCCTCCTCCTCTTCCGACACGAAGGCGAAGAACGCCCCGGGCGCCAAGGCCGCCGCGGTCAAGGACCCGCTGGTCGCCACCTTCGACGGCGGCCTCTACATCCTGGACGGCAAGAGCCTCAAGACGGCCGAGACCATCGAGCTCCCCGGCTTCAACCGGGTCAACCCGGCGGGTGACGAGGACCATGTCGTCGTCTCCACCGACGCCGGCTTCCGCGTCCTGAACGCCACCGGGCAGACCCTCACCGACATCGTGTACGAGGGTGCCAAGCCCGGCCACGTCGTACGGCACGCGGGCAGGACCGTGCTCTTCACCGATGGCACCGGGGAGGTCAACGTCTTCGACCCCGCGGACCTGAGCAGCGGCAAGAAGCCGGAAGGACGCACCTACACCTCCGCCGAACCCCACCACGGTGTCGCCGTCGAACTGGCCGACGGCACACTCCTCAGCACCCTGGGCACCGAGGAGAAGCGCACCGGCGCGCTGGTACTGGACAAGAACAACAAGGAGATCGCGCGCAACGAGGACTGCCCCGGTGTCCACGGCGAGGCGGCCGCCGAGAACGAAGCCATCGGCATCGGCTGCGAGGACGGCATCCTGATCTACAAGGACGGCAAGTTCACCAAGATCGACGCCCCCGACGACTACGGCCGCATCGGCAACCAGGCCGGCAGCGACACCTCGCCGATCCTGCTGGGCGACTACAAGACCGACCCGGAGGCCGAGTTGGAGCGGCCCACCCGCGTCTCCCTCATCGACACCGAGAAGAAGAAGCTGCGCCTGGTGAACCTGGGCACCAGCTACTCCTTCCGCTCACTGGCCCGCGGCCCGCACGGGGAGGCCCTGGTCCTCGGCACCGACGGCGCCATCCACGTCATCGACCAGAACACCGGCAAGGTCGAGAAGAAGATCCCCGCCGTGGGCGAGTGGCAGGAGCCGCTGGACTGGCAGCAGGCCCGGCCGACCCTGTTCGTCCGCGACCACATCGCGTATGTCTCCGAGCCCGGCAAGAAGGGCCTGCACGCCATCGACCTGGAGACGGGGAAGAAGATCACCTCCGTCACCCTGCCGGAGAGCACCAACGAACTGTCGGGCGTCGTCGCCGGTCACTGACCGCCTCCTGTCCGCCACGCCCTCGTGCCCTCGCCGCCGCGGCTTTCCGGCCGCGCCGACGGGGGCACGCCGCCACCCCCGGGCGCTGCCGGGCCCATGGCACCCGGATGCCGGCCGGTCCCACCGTCGGGCCATGGTGCGCGGTGCCGGTCATCCCCCTGCGGGGTGCGGTTGTTCCGGGCGTGTGGACCGGGCCGGTCCGGAACACGTCGTCACCGTCCCACGGGATCACCGTCGGCGCCGTCGTTCCGGACGCGCAGTGCCATGTGGCCGCCGTGATGCAGGGGTGTGCTCAGCCGGACGCGGGTCGCCTCGTGGCCCGTCTCCGCGTCGACGAGGTGCACCTCGCCGTGCCCTCCCCGGCTGACGGCGATCCAGTCGGAGCCCGGTGAGGCGGCCACCGCCCGTCGCTGGACGCCCTCCCAGGGGGTGCCGCCGCGACGGGGAGCGCCGTCCATGGGGGGCAGGGGACAGCGGTGGACGATGTCGTCGGTGCTCAGCAGGACCAGTTCGTCGCCGTCGGGGTGGATACGCGTGAAGGCGGTGTGGCGCCGGGCGAGAGCCAGCCGGAAGACGAGTCCGGGTCCGAGTTCCGTGTGGAGCGTGCGGCCCGTTTCCAGGTCGTGGTGCCATGCCTGGTTGGTCCATTCCGGCCACCGCAGCGGATCAGGATCACCACCGCGCAGCGTGCTCCACAGCGCCTGCCGGCGGGTGTCGAGCCGGAGGTACCAGCCCCGGGCGCGCGATTCCCACGCGATGACCGCCTCGGCGGCCAGTGCGTCGCCCTCCCTCCGGGCCCGGTGCACGCCCTCGCCCGTGGCCGCGAACACACGTCCCACGCCGGGCTCCTGAGCGTCCCCGTGGCCGTCGTCCGGCAGCGGCAGAACCGAGTGGGGCGTGACCGGAGGGCAGCCGGGCGGAGCCGCGAGGAGGTCCGCGAACCGGTGCACGGCCAGCGCGCCGGGCTCCCGGTGTCGCAGCACGACCAGGGGATCCTCGCCGCCCAGCACCGTCACGCCCGGCTCGCCGACCCGCGTGCGGACGCGGGTGGCCTCTCCGGTGGCCAGATCGACGACCGTCAGCAGGTCCGACCACGGTTCGCTGTTCACGCCCAGGCCGGTGGTCACAGCCAGCCGGCGACCGGACGGGTCGCACGCGAGGTGCTCGCCCGGCACGGCGACCGGGACCGCCCGTTCCACGAGTTTCTCCGCGAAGGGATCGAGGACCAGCAATTCCCCTCGGCGGTCGTCGACGCAGGCCACCCGCCCGCCCGGCAGCGCCAGGAACCCGGCGTGCTCGGAGAGATGACGGCCTGTGAGGCGCCCCGCGACGGCGCCGTCCGGCACGGTCACCACGTGTACGGAACCGTCCACGTGGTCGGAGACGAGCAGGACGGGAGCGGCAGCGGGCATGGAATCCTCCAGAAAACCGGTCTGGTGAAAACGATTATCATGTATCTTCGGTGCGTTCCCGGTACTTGAGAAGAAGCGAGGGCATCGATGCTGCGCTCACCGTCGAGATTCATCCGCACTTGGATCACCGCAGCGGTGGTGGGTTCATTCCTGGTCGGTTGCGGCTCGTCGTCCGAAGAACCCGCGAGTGACAAGGCCGGGCCGGCCCCGAAGACCGAGGTCACCGTCGAACCCATCAAGGCGGCGACGGAGTTGACCGACACGAACGGCGCCGAGATCGCCCTGAAGAAGAAGCCGGAGCGGATCGTCTGCCTGTTCGCACTGTGCGACGACATCCTGACCGAACTCGGCATCGCCCCGACGGCCACCAACAGCGGGCTGCTGGCGCACCCGGACTTCCTGGGAGAGGAGAAGGCCAAGGAGGTCGACGTCATCCCCGGCGGGTTCATCGCCCCCGAGGTGGAGGCGATCCTCTCCCACAAGCCCGACCTCGTCATCGGGCTGGGGGACACCCACGGCAAGCTCGCCCCGGCGCTGAAGGGCGCCACCACGTTCTGGGCCATGCAGCCCGAGACGTGGCAGGACAGCGTGGGGTACCTGCGCGACGTCGCCGCGCTCACCGGCCGCACCGCCGAGGGAGAGAAGGCCGAGAGGACCTTCCGGGCCAAGCTCGCCGCGGCCGAGAAGGCCCCGAGCGACAAGACGGCCCTCATCGTCTACGGCAGCGACGAGAACTTCGGCGTCGCGACCCCGGAGGGCGACGTGGCCGCGAGCCTGTTCCCCAAGATCGCCGACTACCCGTGGAAGTCCCGTGGTGTGGAGGGCAGTTACAGCCTCGAGGAAGTCCTCGCCAAGGACGTCGACGTGCTGTTCGTCGAGACGCTGAGCTTCGGCGAGGCGGACGGCAAGCTCTCGGAGAAGCTGGCCGAGAACCCTCTGTGGGGCAAGATCCCGGCCGTGAAGAACGGCGACGTCCACGAGGTGAACTCCGAGGTGTGGGCCAAGGGGCGCGGCACCCGTTCGCTGGGCATCGTCCTCGACGAGGCCACGGCCGCGCTGCGGTGAGGTCGTCCCTCTCGCCTCCCGCCGCGGTGGATCGCACCGCGGCGGGAGGCCCCCGGCCGTCGCGCGGCGCACGGAGGTGGCAACCACTCCTGGTCGTCGTACTGCTGGCCGTGTCCTCGGTCTGCGCGCTCAGTCTCGGCACCCCCGGCGTTCCCCCGCACCGGCTGGTCGCCGCGGTGCTGGAGGGGGACGGCACGCTCGCCGGGATCGTCGTCACCGAACTGCGCGTGCCCCGCCTGGTGCTGGCGCTCGTCGCCGGGGCCTGTCTGGGGGCGGCCGGACTGGTGCTCCAGGAGGCGCTGCGCAATCCCCTGGCGGTGCCGGAGATGCTGGGCGTGTCGTCCGGGGCCGCGCTGGGGGTGGCCGCACCGCTGGTGCTGACCCTGTCGCTGCCGGCCGTCGTCGTGCCGCTGCTGGCCATCGGCGGGGCCGCGTTCGGCGGCGGGCTGACGCTCCTGGTCGCCGGAGTGGGCCGCAGTCCGTCCGCCGTGCTGCTGACCGGCGCAGCGGTGGCGGCCGCGCTGCAGGCCGCTCTGCTCGTCCTGATGGTCATGGCCGACCAGCTCGACCTCCAGCTCATCTACCGCTATCTGCTCGGCTCCCTCTCGGCCCGGACCTGGGACGACGTGACGGGCCTGTGGCCGTGGCTGCTCGTCGCGGCCCCCGCACTCGTGCTGTGCGCGCCGGTGCTGTCGGTGCTGCGGCTGGGAGACGAGGACGCCGAGGCGCTGGGTGTGCGCGCTCATCGCGCGAGGCTGGCCGCGCTGGGCATCGCCGTGGTGCTGATCGCCCCGGTGACGGCCGTGTGCGGACCCGTCGCGTGGGTGGGTTTCCTCGCCCCGCACCTGGCGCGTCGGTTCGACCCCGCCGCGGGGGCCGTGCGCTGGCTGCCGTGGTCCGCCGCCTGGGGTGCCGTCGTCGTGATGACCGCCGATGTCCCGGCCAGGCTGGCGCTGGCGCCCGTGGAGACACCTGCCGGTGCCTGGACAGCCCTGCTGGGGGTGCCGGCCGGGGTCGCGCTGATGCGGTCCGGGGGGCGCGGCCGCGCCGCCCGGCGTGGACCGGCCGCTTCGGCCGCCGTGCGCACGACGTCGCACCGGCCGAGGGGGCCGGTGTCCGGTGCGGCGGACGGAGTCCCTCGCCTCGGGGCGCCGGCCGGCGCAGGTCGAGACGAGTCCCGACACGATGGTCCCGGCGGTGTCTGCCCGCCTCCTTCCGGGACTTCCGGGACTTCCGGGACGGCACCTTCCAGGGCTTCCGGAACGGAGGAGGCACGGTGACCCGGCGTTTCACGGCGCTCGCGGCCCTGGCCGTCGTGTGCGCCGGCGTGGAAATGGTGGCCGGGCGCGGGATGTCCCCGGGGGTGGCCTGGGATGTCCTGAACGGGGGCGGTGACGCGACGGAACGCCACATCCTGTTCGAACTTCGCCTGCCCAGGCTGCTGGTGTCCCTCGGCGCGGGCGCGTGCCTGGCCGTGGCGGGGCTGGTCCTGCAGTCCGCGCTGCGCAATCCCCTGGCCGGCCCGGAGGTGACGGGCGTGACCCCGGGGGCGGTGCTCGGCGCCGTCACCGCCACGGCCCTGGGACTCGCCGGGTGGGACTCGCCCCTGGCCGTGGTCCTCGCCGCCTGCGCGGGCGGCTGCGCCGGAGCGGCCCTGCTGTGGCTGCTGGCCGGCCGCGGACGCGGTGATCCCGCGCAGACCGCCGTGCACGGGGTGCTGGTGTCGGCGGTGCTCGGTGGGCTCACCGCCATGGTGCTGCTCGTGGAGCCGGGCGAACTCGGCAGTGTCGTGCAGTGGCTGGTGGGCACCACGGAGGGCCGGGTGTGGCAGCACTGGCACCTGCTATGGCCCTGGGCGCTTCTCTGGGGGGCCGCGGCCTGGCTGCTGGCCGGGCCGTTGACCCTGCTGCGCTGCGGGGACGACATCGCCCTCGCCGCCGGGCTCTCCGCCCGCCGGGCCCGGACCCTGGCCCTGCTGTGCGCGGTGGCGCTGACGGCGGGCGCGGTGGCCGCCGTAGGCGCGCTGGGTTTCGTGGGGCTGCTCGTCCCGCACCTGGCCGTGGCCGTCTTCGGCGCGGACCTGCGGGTCGGCCTGCCCGGCGCCGCCCTGGTGGGCGCGGTCGTGGTGTGCGGGGCGGACGCGGTGGCGCAGCTCTCCTCACGGCTGCTGGCCGCGGCGCTGGAGTCCGAGCGGCTCACGCTGCCGGTCGGGGCGCTCACGGCCTGTCTCGGCGCCGTGTTGCTGCTGGTCGTCGTGCGCCGCACGCCGAGCCGTTCGTTCTGACGTCGAATCGAGGACAGTGCATGACCGAGGCCGTGGGGATCCACGCGGAAGGGGTCCGGTTCGGCTACCCCGGACGACCCGTGCTGAGGGGCGTCGACCTGACCGTCCGGCCGGGCGAACTGACCGCTCTCATCGGCCTGAACGGCTGCGGCAAGTCCACCTTGCTGCGGCTGGCCGCCGGGCTGCTGCAACCCGACGAGGGGCGCGTGCTGCTCGGTGGGGACGACCTCGCCCTGCTCTCGCGGCGCGCCACGGCCCGGCGGGTGGCGCTGCTGCACCAGTCCGCTCCGGCCGTCCCGGGCATGACGGTCCGTCACCTCGTCCGTCAGGGGCGGTACGCGGCACGCGGCCCGCTGGGCATGCTGCGCGAGGGCGACGACCCCGTCGTGCGCCGGGCACTGCGCGATGTCGGCGTGGAGGAGTGGGCCGACCGTGATGTCGACGCGCTGTCCGGCGGCGAGCGCCAGCGGGTCCGGCTCGCGATGGCGCTCGCCCAGGACACCCGCGTCCTGTTGCTGGACGAGCCGACCACCTACCTGGACCTGCACCACCAGCTCGACGTGCTGCAGACGGTGGTCCGCCTGCGCGGGGAACGCGGACTCACCGTGGTGATGGTGCTGCACGACCTGGCGCACGCCGCCCGGTTCGCCGAACGCATCGTCGCCCTGCGCGACGGCCGCGTGGTGGCCGACGGAACGCCGGACGAGGTCGTGACACCGGCGTTGCTGGCGGACGTGCTGAAGGTGGCCGGCCGGGTCGGCCGGGATCCCGAGGGGGGCTGGCCGGTGTGTTACCCAGATCACCCTCTCCCCGCTCTAGAATATGAAAATCAGATTCATTAGTGTGGGTCGCGGCGCTCACCGGAACGCCGCATCTCCCTGCTGATGAAGGAGAGTTCATGGACAACGAGAAGGTCTTCGCACCGATCGCCGACCCGGGCCAGCTGGCTCACGCCTCGGCCTCCCACTCCAACGCGCTCGTCGAGAACCCCTTCGAGGACACCGAGGAGTAAGCGAGGGCCTAGCCACCCTCGATCGTGGGCCCGCCCGATGCCTTCCGGGCGGGCCCACTCCCGTCCCAGAGCCGCCGTCAGGAGGATCGCCGTGTCCCGTAGCCGACTCGTCCCGGGCGTCGAGGTCGTCGCCGTACCCGAAGGAGGGCTCGCCGTCCGCACCTCCGAAGGGGAGTTCCTCAGCGTCAGGACCGGGGGTGCGGACGAGAACACCCTGCTCTCCCTGCTCAGCGGCGCGACCACGGCCCCGGTGGACGAGGAACTCGCACCTGTGGTCCTGGCGTTCGAGAAGGCCGGCTATCTGGCGGAAGGGCAACCGCCCACGGAGTGGCCCGCCGCCCGCCGGAACATCCGGATCCTCGGCGACCCGGTACTGACCGAACCGCTCGCCGCGCAACTGGCCGCCCTGGGCGCGCGGCCCCGTACGACTCCGGCCCCGCCCGCCTCCGGCGGAGCACCGGTGGGTATCGAGGACCTGCTCGACGGGGCCCCCTCCGCAGTCGTGTGGTGCCTCGACGGACCCGTGCCCGACGGGCTGTGGGACACCGCCGACAGCCTGCCCGGACACGGTGTCGCGTGGCTGCGCTGCCACCGCGAGGGCTGGCAGGCGTACGTCGAGCCGCTCGCGGCCGCTCCCGGAGACGTCACCTCGGCCCACGTCCGGTCCCGCCGGCTCGCCGCCACGCCCGCTCACCGCCAACTGGCCGCGTACTGGAGCGGACCCCGCACCTCCGGCGCACCGGTGCGGCTCGCCGTTCCCGCCGCCACGCTGCTCGCGGCGCTGCTCGCGGACGACCTCGACCGGTGGGCCACCGGCGCCCCCGACACGGCCGGCCTCCCGGCGCGTCGCCGGCTCCGGCGCGTGGACCTGCGCACCCTGGCCGTCACCGAGCACTCCATCCTTCCGGTGCCCGACGTCGCACCGATGCCGAAGAAGGACATATGACGGCGTTCAGCGCGGCGGTGGCGGAGCTCGCCACCGACGTCTGTCTCCCGGCCGGCGACGGCCCCTTCCCCGCCGTCCTGATCCGCACCCCGTACGACCGCATCCGGCACGGGGCCGAGGCACGCGGCTGGGCCCGCCGCGGATTCGCCGCCGTCGTCCAGGACGTGCGGGGCCGCTTCGCGTCACCGGGGGAGTGGCACCCGTACACACGCGAGACCGCCGACGGAGCGGCGGCCGTCCGCTGGATCCGGCGGCAGCGGTGGAGTGACGGCCGGCTGGTGGCCGTCGGTGCCTCCTACGCGGCCCACTGCGCCCTCGTCCTCGCCCTCGACGCGCCCGAGGACACCCGACCGGACGCCGTCATCGCGGCCGTGCCCGCCCTCGGTCCCGCGGACACGGCGCGCGAGGCGTCCGGCCCGGAGCGGCTGCTGTCCCGCGCCGGATGGTGGGCCGCTCACGGTGACCGGCGGGACTCCGACGAGAGCGCGCTGGACAAGGCCCTGGCCGCGGATCCCGCACTCCTGACCCACTTGCCGGTGTCCGGTCTCCCCGAGCGGCTGGGCCGGAGTCTGCCTTCCTGGGGGGATCTGTGGCGCCACCACGAGCGCGGGCGCCTCGTCGTGCGGGCGGCACACGCCGGGACGCCTCTGCTCGCGGTGGGCGGCCACCACGACCACTTCACCGCCGAGACCGTCGCACTGTGGCGCGCCTGGGGCGGACCCTCGGCGCGTCTGCTGCTCGGCCCGTGGGGGCACGGCCTGGTCAGCGCGCCCGGCCCGGACGCGGCGCCCGCGCACCGGCTGAACCTCGGTGAGCTGTACGTGCGCTGGGCCCGCCGCGCCCTGACCGGCGCACTCGCCCCCGGCCGCCACGGCGCGCTCGCGCTGGGCGGCGCCGACCTGTGGCTGTCCGCCGGCACCGACGGCGCGCCGCGTATCCCACGGCTGCGGCCGCTGCACGGCCTCACCTTCACCGCCGACCCCGACCGCCCGGTCCGCTCCGACGACCTGACCGTCCCCACCGGCGGTCCGCCCGACCGCTGCCTGCTGGTCACCCCGCCGCAGCCGCGTCCGCTCGACGTGGTCGGACCCGTGCGGGTCCGGCTGCGGGCCACCGCCCACACGCCGTCCGCCGACTGGGCGGTCCGGCTCGTCGCCCTCGCACCGGAGGGCACCGCCGAGCGGCTCGCCGTCGGCGTCCTGCGGCGCGAGGAACCCGCGGGCAGGGCAACCGACTTCACCGTCGAGCTCGGCCGGCTCGCGCGCCGGCTCCGGGCCGGTACCCGGCTGCGCCTGGAGATCGCCGGGCACCACTTTCCGGCCCACGCCCGCAATCCCCACACCGGCGACGACCCGGTGACGGCCGACCGGCTGCTCGTCTCCCGGCGCGAAGTCGACCCGGCCGGGGTGGCGCTCACGCTGCCCGTGCTCCCGTCCCGCCCCACCCCCATCGACCCCGCCGAGGAGATCCCGCGATGACGGCTCTGCCACTCGAAGCACTCGTCGACCCCCTCTGCGGCATCGTCCGCGACGTCAAGCCCGTCGAACACCCCGCGGGCGCCCCGCCCCGCTACACCGCGCTCACCGCCGAGATATCCGACGCCCGCAGACTCGGGCTGTGGCCCGCCGACCGGGTCTCCCTCGGCACCACCTTCGGCGACCCCGATCAGGCCCGCGTCGCCGCCATAGCCGAGGGCATCGAGCGGTACTGCGGCAACCGCGTGCCGCCGCCCGGACATCCCGACGCCCCTGTCCGTGCCACCGCCGCCGAACTGGCCGAGAAGGGCCTGCCTCTGTACGGCCCCGGGGATCTGCCCGCGTACGCCGACTGGCAGTACGCCCGCGAGAAGTTCCCCTACCGGCCCCTCACCGCCGACACCCCGGCCCTGTGGACCCGCGGAACCGAGCGGCTGCCCGGCGGACGGACGTCGGAGGTCTGGGCGCCCGTCTCGCTCACCCACCTCAACTGGCGCCAGGGCGACCTGCGCGAGCTGCCCCGCACCCACCACCTCAACTACGCCGGGATCGCCACCGGACAGGGCCTCGACGACGCCGTCGAGCGCGCCCTGCTGGAGATCGTCGAACGCGACGCCCTGGAACTGTGGTGGCATCTGGACGGCCCGGCCCGCGGCATCGACCCGGCGAGCGTGCCCGGCCTCGCCGACGACCTCGCCGGCTCCGCGTTCGACGTCCACATCGTCGAGATGCGCTCGGAGTTCGCCCCCTGCATGGCCGCGCTCGTCCACGACCCGCGTCTCGGCCTGTACGCCGCCGGGTTCGCCTGCAAGTACGACCCGGCCGAAGCGGCCCGCAAGGCCGTCCTCGAAGCCGTCCACACCTGGGTCTTCACCCAGGGCCTGACCGACTCCGGCGGCTGGGTCTTCCAGGCCGTGGAGGCCGGGCTGCTCGCCCGCGGGCTGTACCTGGAGCACCGTGCCGACGGCCGCTATCTCGACGCGTGCGGCGAGCAGTTCGAGCACGTGCGGGACCTGGGCGCGCACGTCCAGGTGTGGCTGGACGAACGGATGGCGGCCCAGGCACGGCGCTTCACCGAGCCCGCCCTCGGCACCGTGTCCGTCGACGAGGTCGAGCCCGGCGGCCGGGAGCGGCTGGACAGCGCGCTCGACGCGGGCGGCCACCGGGTCATGACCTTCGACCTCACCACGGAGGACGTGGCCGAGACACCCCTGCGCGTCGCCCGGGTCCTCGTCTCCGGTCTCCTGCCCAACGCCCCCGCGGCCTTCGGCTACTTCGGCTGCCCGCGTCTCGCCGAGACCGCCGTCGCACGGGGATGGCGGACCACCCCGCCGAGCGCACCGGGGGACTTCACCCTGGCGCCTCCGCCGCACATGTGAGGCCCGCACCCATGGATCATCCCCGTGCGGAGCGCCCGGAGGACCTCGTCGCCGCCCTCGCCCGCGCCCGCTCCGAGGAACGCCCCGGTCCCGACACGCCCGCCGGAACAGCGGTCCGGGCGTGGCCGGGTGCGCCGCTCCCGATCCCGGCGGCGGGCCCGGCGGACCTCGATCTGCGGGCCCTGCTGCGTCTGTCCCTGGCCGCTGCGGACGGCTCCGGACGGATGCGGCCCGCGCCCTCCGCCGGCGCGCTGCACCCGGTGGACACCGAACTGGTCGTGGGCCCCGGCTGCTCCCTGCCGCCCGGCCGCTACGGCTACGACCCGCTGCGTCACCGCGTCCACCACCTCGGCCGGCAACCCGACGGCACCCTGCCGGGGGTGAGCGCCGAGCTCTCCGTCACCGCACGGCGCACGGTCTCCCACTACGGTCACCGAGCCTGGCCGTTGCTGCTGCTGGACACCGGGCACGCCGCCGCCGCGCTGTTCCTGGCGGCCCGCGCACTGGGCGCGGCCGAGCCAGAGGTACGGCTGGACGGGCGCACCGAGTACCCGTTGGCGTCCGTGCACATCCCGCCGCCCGACGGGCGAAGCCCGGCGCGTCCGGCCGGCCCCCGCACCGGGGAGCCGACGGGAGGCCCGCCCACGCCCGCGGAACTGCTGGCGCGCCGCAGTGCCCCACCGCCGCTGCCGGGAGCCCCCTCCCCGAACGCGCTGCGGGCGGTCCTCACCACCGCCGAACGGGCGGGCACCGGCGACCTGCGCTGGTGCGCCGCGGTCGGCCCGCCACGGCCCGGCCTCATGGAACGGTCCGCCGACGGGACGACCCTGCGGCGGCACGCGGCGGGCGAGGCGCGCGCGACGCTCGCGGCCTGGGCGGCGGGCCAGGCGTGGATCGCGGACGCGGGAGCCGTCCTGCTCGCCCACGGCTGCCCCGCCGACGCCGACGCCGCGCACATCCGCCGTGCCCACCTGAGGGCCGGCTTCGCCGTCCACCTGGCCCATGTCACCGCCCTGCGGCACGGACTGGCCGCCCGGCCCGTCGGCTCCTGGCAGCAGGCGGACCTCGGCGCCGCGCTCGGCGCCGCCCCGGGCCGGGACTGGGTCGTCCACGCCCTGGCCCTCGGCACCCGCCACGCCGACGAGGAGAACACCACGTGATCGTCCACCCCGAGCTGCGCCGCGCCACCCGGCCCGCACGGCGCCCCCTGCTCACGGCCACCCTCCTGCTGGGCGCCGTCACCCTCACCCACCTGGCACAGGCGGCGCTGCTGGCCCTCGCGCTCGCCGGCCTGGCCCGCGGAACCACCGGCCAACTGCCCTGGCTGCTGGCCGCGGTGCTCGCCGTCGTCGCCGCCCGCGCCTGGCTCGCCGTGTGGCAGCGGCGCACCGCCACCCGCGCCGGGGCCCGGGTCAGGGTGGCCCTGCGGGACGAACTCCTGGCCCACCTGGGCCGGTTGGGACCCGCTCAGCTGACCACCGCGCGGGCCGGAGCGGTCCGCACCACCCTCGTCGACGGGGTGGAGGGCGTCGACGCCTATGTCTCCCGCTACCTGCCCCAGCTCCTGGTCACCTTCACGGTGCCGCCCCTGGTGCTGGCCGCTCTGGCCGCGGTCGAACCGCGGGTCCTGCTCGGCCTGGTCCCCGCCCTGCTCCTGGCGCTGGCCGGGCCACGGGCCTGGGACCGGCTCCTCGCCGCCCGCGGCAAGGAGCACTGGGACACCTACGAAGGGCTGGGCGCCGACTACCTGGAGGCCCTCCAGGGCATGCCGGCCCTGCGCGCCGCCGGTGCCGTCGGCCGCACCCGCGCCCGCCTGGAGAAGCGGTCGTCGGCGCTGCACCGGGCGACCGTCGCCAAGCTGCGCGTGTCCCTGGTCGACACCGGGATCACCGACCTCGCCATCCAGGGCGGCACCGCCGCCGCCGCGCTCCTGGCGTGCTGGTCGGCCGTCACCGGATCCACCACGGCGACCGGCACCTATCTGGTGCTGCTGCTGGCCTCCGAGTGCTTCCGCCCCGTTCGCGACCTCGCGCGCGAGTGGCACGCGGGATACCTGGGCGTGTCGGCCGCGGACGGTCTCGCGGCCCTGCGCACCGCCGAACCGGCCGTCCCCGACACCGGAACGGCCTCCGCGCACGGGCAGGCGCCGCCCGAACTACGCTTCGAAAACGTCCGGTTCACCTATGACGGTGCACCGGCACCCGCCCTGGACAGCGTCTCCTTCACCGCGCAGGCGGGACGGACGACCGCGATCGTCGGCCCCTCCGGCGCGGGCAAATCCACCCTCCTGGCACTGCTCCTGCGCCACCACGACGTCCAGGAAGGCCGGATCACACTCGACGGGCGCCCCACGACCGAGTACGCGCTCGACTCGCTGCGGCAGCACATCGCCGTGGTCTCGCAGGAGACGTACCTCTTCCACGCCACCATCGCGGACAACCTGCGCCTGGCCCGGCCGGACGCCACGGACGACGAACTGACCAGGGCGGCGCGCGTCGCCGGGATCCACGACGAGATCGTCGCCCTTCCCGACGGCTACGCCACCGTCCTCGGTGAACGCGGCGGAACCCTCTCGGGCGGGCAGCGCCAGCGACTCGCCCTCGCGCGGGCCCTGCTGGCGGACGCGCCGGTGCTCGTCCTCGACGAGGCCACCAGCGCGGTCGACGAGCGCCGCGAGGCGGGCATCGTCCGCGAGTTGCTGCACGCGGCGAGCGGCAGGACGGTCCTGGTGGTCGCCCACCGGATGGCCGCCGTCCGGCACGCCGACCGCATCGTCGTCCTCGACGCCGGACGGGTGGACGCCGTCGGCGAGCACCCCGACCTGGTCGAGGCCGGCGGCGTCTATACGCGGCTCGTCGAGGCCGGCCGCGCCCACCGAGGAGAACTCGCCGCATGAGCACCGTCACCGCACCCGCCACCACCGACGCGGACGTGCCCGCCCGCGGGGCGCTGCGCGCCCTGCTCCCCGCCCTGGCCGCACACCGCGCCATGACGGCCCGCACCTGCGCCGCCGCGCTCCTCGAACAGAGTTCCCTGGTCGCGCTGCTGACCCTGGCCGCGCACACCGTGGGCACCGCCGTCATCGAGGGACGCGCCCCCTCGGCCGGCACCGCCGCCGCGCTCGTCGCCCTCGTCCTGGTACGCGCCCTGATGACCTGGCGGGAGATGGACCTCTCCCACGACCTCGCCTACCGGGTCCTCGCCGCACTGCGGGTCCGCGTCTTCGACGGACTCGCCCGCAGCGCCCCCGCCCGGGTCGCGGGCCGCCGCAGCGGCGACCTCGCCGCCACCGCCATGGCCGACGTGGAGGCCCTGGAGTTCTTCTACGCCCATACCACCGCCCAACTCCTCGCGGCGGGAACGGTTTTCACCGGCGGAACCGTGGTTCTCGCCACGGTGGAACCGTGGCTGCTCGTGGCCGTGCTGCCGGTCGCGGCCCTGCTCGCCGCGGCACCCTTCGCCGACGCCCGCGCCCGCGCGGCGCGCGGCAGCCGCACCCGGACGGCCATGGCGAGACTGTCGGCCGACACGGTGGAGACCGTCGACGGGCTGCGCGAACTGCTCGCCTTCGGCTCCCTGGCCAAGCGTCGCCGCACGCTCGCGGAGCGGGGGCGGCAGGTGGGTGACGCCCAGCGTGCCGAGGCCACCTGGGAGGCTGTCGCCGCCGCGGTCCGCGACCTCCTCATCGTGGCCGCCGTCCTCGGCGTGGTCACGGCGGCGGCACAGTCCGTGACCTCCGGACGGCTGCACGGCGCCTGGGCCCCGGCGGCGATGGCCCTGGCCCTGTCCGTCCTCGGGCCGGTCGCGGAATCGGCCCGCGCCCTGAGCCAGGCCGTGGCACTGCGCGCCGCCGCCGCCCGCGTCGGCGCCGCCGTCACGGCTCCCGCCCTCGCGCCACCGTCCGCCGCACCCCGCGCCCTGCCCCCGGGGCCGCTGGGCGTCCGGCTGCATCGGGTGCGCTTCGACTACGGCGGCGGGCCCGTGCTGGACGGCGTCGAGCTGACCGTCCGCCCGGGACAGACGCTCGCCCTGGTCGGCGCCTCGGGCGCCGGCAAGTCCACCTGCGCCCACCTGCTGGCCCGCTTCTGGGACCCGTCCGAGGGAGCGGTCCAGCTCCTGCCCGCCCACGGCGAACCCGTGGACGTGCGGGAGGTGCACGACGCGGAACTGCGGCGCGCGGTCGTCCTCGTGGGGCAGGAGACGCCCCTCTTCCACGGCACCCTCGCCGAGAACCTGCGGCTCGCCGCACCCGAGGCGGACGACGACCGGCTCGCCGAAGCGGCACGGCTGTGCGGCGTCGACCGGATCGCCCCGCTGGACACCCTCGTCGGCGAGCGCGGCGCCACGCTCTCGGGAGGCCAGCGGGCCCGCGTCGCCCTCGCCCGCGCGCTGCTGGTCAGCCCGAGAGTGCTGATCCTCGACGAGTCCACCGCCCACCTGGACAACACCGGCGACGCCCAACTCGCCACGGCCCTGCGGGAGGAGGACCGCACCACCATCGTCATCGCACACCGCCCGGCCACCATCCGCCGTGCCGACCGCGTCGCCGTCCTGGAGGAAGGCCGCATCACGGAAGAGGGAACCTGGGAGGAACTCACCGGCCGCCACGGCAGCGCGCTCAACCGCATCCTCACCACCACCCCCTCCTGAGCCCGGGATGCCGCCCGGTATCCGGGCCGGTGAGGCTTAGCGGCGGGTTTACCTGGAAACGACTACTCCCGAACGATCGTCCGGACGACGGTCGGCCGACACCGGGAGGGGTCTCACGTGGATGCGCCCTTGTACCTGAGGCCGAGGGTGGATCCGCCACTCGCCGCGCTGCTGGCGGACCGGCCTTTCCTGCACTCGCTCGTCGACGCCCTGGGGTCACCGCTCCATGTGCTGCTCCCCGAGGCCGTCGCGGAGAACACCGCCCGCTTCCGTTCCGTCTTCCGCCGCCACCATCTGGCCGGACGCGTGTACTTCGCGCACAAGGCGAACCGCTCCAGCGCCCTGGTACGGAGACTGGCGGCCGAGGACCCGGCCGCCGTCGGCGTCGACGTCGCCTCCCTGGAAGAGCTGAAGCACGCACTGGGCTGTGGATTCACCGGGGACCGCATCATGGCCACCGGCCCCAAGGACGCCGAATTCCTCTGGCTGGCGGCGCGCGTGGGCGCGACGGTGAATCTCGACTCGCCGGGAGAACTGGAACGGCTCTCCGGCCTGGTGCGCTCGCACGGTCTCGGCCGGGTCGCCGTACTGGTGCGCCTGTCCGGATTCGAGTCCGCCGACGGCCACGGGGGAGCGGGCACGCGGATGCTCTCCCGGCGCAGCCGCTTCGGCACCCCGGTACGGGACACCCAGGCGCTGCTGGCGGCGCTCGAACGCAACGCGGACGCCGTGGAGTTCACCGGCGCCGCCTATCACCTGGACACCACCGGCGTGGAGGAGAAGGCGCGGGCGCTGGAGCAGTGCGTGCTGTTCCTGGACCAGTGCCGGGCCCGGGGACTCGCGCCGCGCGCCCTCGACATCGGGGGCGGATTCGGCGTCGGCTACGTCGCCGAGGCGGGGGAGTGGGAGCGGTGGACCACCGCGCTGACCGAGGCCGTGCTCGGTGTGCGCCCGCCGCTGACCTGGCGCGGTCACAGCTACGGGCTGCGCAACGAGGGCGGCACGGTGCGCGGGGCCGCCGCGCTGTACCCGGCGTACCGGCCCACCGCCGGCCCCGGGTACCTCGACGAACTCCTCTCCCTCCCCGCGCCGGCGCTGGGCCGGCCGTCGGCCACCCTCCTCCTCGAACACCTCCACGATCTCTACATCGAACCCGGTCGTTCCCTGGTCGACCAGTGCGGGCTGTCGCTCGCGCGGGTGCTGGACGTCCGGCCCGCGGACACGGACTCCGGCCACCACCTCGTGCGCCTCGGCATGAACGCCGGAGACATGAGCCTTGAGGAGCACGGAGTCCTCGTGGACCCCGTGCCGCTGCCACGCGGCGAAGCGGCGGCCGGTGACGAGGCACCGGTCGGCGTCTACCTCACCGGCAACCTGTGCCTGGAAGGCGATCTCATCACCCGTCGCCTGGTGTTCCTGCCCCGGCTGCCGCGCGAGGGAGATCTGCTGGCCTTCGCCAACACCGCCGGATACGCCATGGACTTCCACGCCCACCACGCACAGCGGCAGCCCATCGCGCGGACGGTCGCGGTGGAGCGCCAGGGCGACTCCTGGCGCTGGTGCCCGGACGAGGACTACTGGCCGATCACACCCTTGAGGGGAACCACCGCATGAGGTACGACAGCATCACCGAGGCCATAGGCAACACACCCCTGGTGCGCATCGATCCCGCCGTGCACGGGCTGCGCCACATCGACCTCTACGCCAAGCTGGAGATGCTCAACCCCTTCGGTTCCGTCAAGGACCGGCCCGCCTGGCACATGGCCCGGCCCCATCTGGAGGCGGCCGCCGGCGGCGACGGCACGGTCGTGGAGCTCTCCAGCGGCAACACCGCCAAGGCCCTCGCCCTGCTGGCCGGCATGCACGGGCTGAGGTTCAAGAGCGTCACCAACCGCATGCGCGTACCCGAGATCAAGGAACTCCTCCTGCTTCTCGGCGCCGAGATAGAGGAACTCCCCGGGCGCAGCGAGTGCCTCGACCCGACCGACACGGACGACCCGCTGACGCACTTCCACCAGGCGCTCTCCGACCCGGGGAGCACCTATCTGCACACCGACCAGTACTTCAACCCGCGCAACGTCGAGGCGCACGCGGCGGGCACCGGTCCCGAGATAGTGAAGGACCTGGACGGGCGGGTGCCGGACTGGTTCGTCGCCTGCGTGGGCACGGCGGGTTCGTCGACCGGTGTCGCCAGGGTCCTGCGCGAGCACGACCCGCAGGTGCGCGTCCTCGGCCTGGTCGCCCACAAGTCGGACTTCATCCCCGGTATCCGCACCATCGACGAGGTGCACCAGGTCGGCCTGTTCGACCCGGCGACGTACGACGCCATCGAGTCGGTGACCTCCGGGGAGGCCATCGACGGGATGCTCACCCTGATCCGGCGCTGCGGACTGCTGTCCGGGCCGACCGGAGGCGCCGCCTACCAGGGAGCGGTCCGGCACCTGCGGCACGCCGACGCCGAGCTGGACGACACGGGGGAGCGCCGGACGGCGGTCTTCATCGTCTGCGACCGGGCCGAGAGCTACCTCAGCTATGTGCGTCAGCGACGTCCGGAACTCCTGGGCCGCACGGACCGGGGGCGCTCCGCGACGGCCGTCACCGACGCCGAAGCCCGCGCGGAGGCCCGCGTCATCGGCGTCGACGACGCCCGGCGCTGGACCGCCGCGGGCGACCCCCGACCGCTCGTCGTCGACCTGCGCAGCCCGCACGCCTATGCCGCCCTGCACATCGAGGGCTCGGTCAACATCGTCGACGAGGTGTTCGAGGACCTGCTCCGCGGCGGGCTGCCCTTCAGCAAGCGCACTCCCGTGCTGCTCGCCTGCCCCGTCGGGGAGAAGTCGCTGCGTTACGCCGCCGCGCTGGCCCGGATGGGCCACCCGGACGTCCGCAGCCTCGACGGCGGGATCGTCGCCTGGCGGGACGCCGGCGCGCCGCTGGTGCGCGAGTGAGCGCGGCCCCGCCGCTTCCCGGGACGGACGGTGAGGAAGACCTGTCCTGGCAGCGGGACCTGAGGGAGCAGTTCCCGATCATCACCGGCCATCCCGAGCTGGCGTACCTCGACAGCGCGGCGACGTCCCAGAAGCCCCGCGCCGTACTGGAGGCCGTCCAGACCTACCTCACGACGTCGAACGCCAACGCGGGCCGCGGCACCTACCCCTGGGCCAACCAGACCACGGAACTGGTGGACTCGACCCGGGAGCGGGTCAAGGAGTTCCTCCACGACCCCGCACCGGACCGCTCCCGCGTCCACTTCACCGGCGGCACCACCGAGGGGCTGCGGGCCGTCGCCCGCGACTGGCTCGTCCCGTACCTCACCGACGGCGACGAGATCCTCGTGCCCCACGCCGACCACCGGGCCAATCTGGACCCCTGGCTCGAGGCCCGGCGGCTGCTGGCCGAGCGCGGTGTCGACGTCCGCGTACGGGCGTTGCCGTACCAGCCGCTCTCCGGTGACTACGACCACCGGGCCCTGGACGAGGCCGTGGGCCCGAGGACCCGCTTCGTGGCCGCCACCCACGTCCACCACGTCTACGGCGGTGACATGAACGTGCACCGCATCCGCGCGGCGGTCGGCCCGGACGTACCGATCTGCCTCGACGCGGCGCAGAGCGTCGGCCACCTGCCCGTCCACCTCGACGATCCGTCCCTCGACGTCGACTTCGTGGTCTTCTCCGGGCACAAGGCGATGGCCCTGCCCGGATCGGGGGCGGTCTGGGCGCGCAACGCCCGGGGGCCCGTGTTCCGGTCGGGCGGCTGGCAGGGCACGCCCAACACGGTGGGCATCGCCTCCCTGCGGGCCGCGCTCGACTGGCTCGACGCGGCCGGAGTCGAGCGGATCGCCCGCTGGACGACCACGCTCACCACCCGGCTGACGGACCGGCTCAGGCGCCTCGGCGCGTACGAGGTCCTCGGCTGCCCGGCGAGCCTGGCCGCCGACTCCGCGCTCCCCGCGGCCCAGCGCCGCCACGGCATCGTCACCTTCCGCCACCGCGACATCCCCTCGGACGACCTCGGGTTCATCCTCTACAGTCACGGCTTCATGGTGCGCGCCGACAGCCTCTGCCAGGCCGGAGCCGACGAGCGGGACGGTTCGGTACGGGTGAGCCTGCACGTGTACAACTCGGCGGAGGAGATCGATCGCCTGCTGGGCGTTCTGGCCTCGTTCGCGTGAATGGCAACTGATAACCGTTTCCACCTGTAGATTCGTCTGTGCCTACGGACGGACGAGAGACGGATGAGGTGGCGCAAGCGATGGGCGTGAGCATGGCGACGGCCCGGATGTGGGTGGAGCGCTGGGAACGACAGCAGCAGCGGTACGCGGTGGACCGCGAGGAGCGGTTCACCGTGATCGCGGACGTCGTCGAGCACATCACCACCGGCCGTGACCGTCCCCTCCTGCTCGATCTCGGGTGCGGCCCCGGCTCCCTGGCCGCCCGGCTCGCCGCCCGCTTCGCGCACGCCGAGATCGTCGCGGCGGACATGGATCCCCTGCTGCTGGAACTGGGGCGGACCCACCATGCCGACGCCGCACGCTACGTCGACACCGTCATCGGCGAGGAGGGCTGGACCGACGCCCTCGCACTGCGACGCCCCCTGGACGCCGCCGTCTCGTCGACCGCGCTGCACTACCTGCCCGAGCAGGACCTGCTGCGCACGTACCGCTCGCTGGCGTCCCTGATCCGCCCCGGCGGCGTCCTCGTCAACGGCGACCACTTCCCGCCGGGCGCCGCACCGTGCTCGGCCCTCACCGCCCATGTGGGCCGTCGCAGGTCCGAGCGTACGGGCGGACCCGCCGAGGAGGACTGGCGGTCCTGGTGGGACGCCGCGGCCCGGGACCCCGAACTGGCCGACCTGCTCGACGAACGCGGACGGCGCCAGGCGGCACACGCCGGGAGCGGGGGCGACGAGGAGATGACGGTGTGCCGCCACACCGAACTGCTGCGCCGGGCGGGCTTCGCCCATGTGGCGCCGGTCTGGCAGTACGGCGACAGCGCCGTACTGGTGGCGGTCATGGACGACGCTCGCGAGGGCCGTGCTCCCGCCGGGCCATGAGCCCGCAAGGGAGAAAGACGCTTCAGAGGGCCAGGCTCATCAGGATCTCGTCCCGGTCGTCACCGGGCGCCACACGCAGCGCGCCCGGCCACCGGCCGACCTCGGTCCAGCCCGCCTTGCGGTAGAAGTCCTCGAGTCCGAGGCCGGACCGCACGGCGAGCCGCAGCCGCTCCAGACCCATGTCGTCGCGCGCGACATCGCCGGCGCGTCGCAGCAGCGCGGTCCCCACGCCCCTGCCCCGGAAGCGGACATGAGTCTGGACGTGGTTCACGATGCCGCAGTGCGCCACGAGAGGGTGCTGTTCGCGGCGCAGCAGCATCCAGCCCGCGAGCGCGCCGTCCACCCTCGCCAGAAGGAGTCTGCTCCGGTCCGGGGACAGGTCACGCGTGATCCTCTCGACCGCCGGCCGGAGCGCGGCCTCCGTCACCGGTGGGAGTGGGCAGTCCATCGGCACGACGGCTCCCCCGGCGTTGATGACCGCCGCCCAGCATGCGGTCAGTTCCCTCCGAACGGCGGCGGTGGCGTCGTCGGCCCGACTGATCTGTGCGGTGATGGGATTCCGCACTGCCTCATGAGCTGTCACAGCCGGTAGCTTGCCAGCCGTCCGCCGCCCGCCGGGCGTTGTCCGCCGACTCGGCCAGGGCCGGCTTCCGTGGCCGGTCCCGAGCGTCACCGGCCGGGCGCGAGTCGCCGCTCAGGTCCCCGCGGTGGAGCGGCTTGATGATCGGGCGTATCTCGGGGCGAGCCGTGCGGGTACTATATGGGAATGGTTTCCATTACCAAAAGCCGGCCGTCCGACGAAAGGTAGGCACGACCTTGTCCGCCCACTGCCAACTGACCGGCACCCAGCCGGGCTTCGGCAACACCATCTCCCACTCGCACCGGCGCACCTCGCGCCGCTTCGACCCCAACATCCAGCGCAAGCGCTACTGGCTGCCGAGCGAGGGCCGGTACGTCCGGCTGACGCTCAGCGCGAAGGCGATCAAGACCGTCGACAGCATCGGAATCGAGGCCGCGGTGGCCCGCATCCGCGCCCGGGGAGTGAAGGTCTGATGGCCAAGAAGAGCAAGATCGCGCAGAACGACAAGCGCAAGGCGATCGTCGAGCGGTACGCGGCCCGACGGGCGGAGCTGAAGGAGATCATCCGCCGGCCGTCCTCCACCGACGCCGAACGCCAGGCAGCCGTGGAAGAGCTCCGGCGCCAGCCCCGCAACGCCAGTGCCACCCGCGTGCGCAACCGTGACAGCGTGGACGGGCGGCCGCGCGGCCACCTGCGGAAGTTCGGCCTGTCACGGGTCCGCATGCGGAAGCAGGCCCACGCCGGCTTCCTTCCCGGGGTCACCAAGTCGTCCTGGTAGCACCGGAGTTCTCGCAGTGGACGGAGCTCCTGGCCGCGTCTCGGCGGAGTCGGGGCCAGGAGCTCGCCCGGCGTATGCCGCCCTCCTGCCTACGGTCGGTCAACCCTCGCGGGTTTCTGAGGACCGACACACGCTTCGCGGTGTCAGGGCAGGCGCAGGAGATTGAGCCGGTAGCCCTCGGCTTGGGGGAGCCGCTGTGCGGCGAGGGCGGACAGCATCTCCTGGTGGGAGACCGGCAGTTCGTCGACCAGCGGGCCGGGAAGGCTCGTGAGCGTGTGCGACGCCAGCACCTGGACGCCCGGCCGCCAAGCGGCCAGTCCGGCCGGGTCGGGGCAGTACCAGTGCATGCAGGCCGCGACCTTGCCGAGGGCGTCGTGCTGTTCCTGGGTGTCGAAGAAGCCCGGACCGGCGGTGTCGAGTGCCAGCAGTGCGCCCGGGAAACGGCCGGAGAGGAGATCGACGACTCGACGGACATCGGGCTCGTGCAGGTAGGGCAGCACGGCCTCCGCCACGAAGAGGTACGGCCCGTCGGTTCGAGAGGCCACCTCGGTGGCCCATGCCTCGTCGGTCACCGAGGCCGCGATCATCGTCCGCCGTGCGGTGTCCGCGAAGAAGTGGGCGCGCAGGGCCATCGCGTCGGGCAGGTCGAGGTCGAACCACGTGACCCGGCCGTTGTCGACCCGCTCGTAGCGTGTGTTCAGTCCCGTGCCGATCTCGACCACGGTTCCGTCGGGGTGTGCGGCCAGGAAGTCCGCCACCCAACGGTCGAAGAGCAGGGTGCGCAACATCGCGCCGGTGAGGCTGGGCAGACCGTCGAAGCGTGCGAAGTCGTAGTCGATCGCGGCGACGATCTCCTCGGCCCGGGCGTCGCGCAGCAGGGGAGATTCCCTGCGGTTCTCCACGGCGCGCGCGTACAGCGGGATGAGGAGAGTCTCCTGAACCGTTCCCAAACGCGGCTTCATCCTGTCCATGACCGGCCTCCCTGCGGCAGATCGGGTTCCGGGCCGGACGGTGCCGTGGCTGCGACCACCGTCCGGCCCGGAGTCTCAGTGCCCCGTCACGGAGGTGAGGGGTTCGTGCTCGTGCTCGCAGACCTCGTCGAAGCCGTAGGTGTCCCAGGCGGGGAAGGGGTCGGAACGGGGATTCGGCTCGTCTTCCCTCATCAGGCAGTCGGTCAGTGCCGCCCACAGGGACTCGGTGTCCAGGCTGGTGCCGATGAACACGAGTTCCTGGGCGAAGGGGCTCTCGACGTCACGGGCGGAGGCGGGTTCGAAGCGCGCTACCGAGCCGGCCTGGGACCACAGTCCCGTCACATGAGGGCGGGTGGCCAGCGTGAAGAAGCCCTTGGACCTGAGTACCTGTCCGTGGACGCCGCTGTCGAGCGACTCGGTGATGAACGTCCACAGCCTCCCGGGGTGGAAGGGCGCCCCGGAGCGGAAGACGGTCGAGGAGATGCCGTACTCCTCCGTCTCGGGAACGTGATCGCCGTTGAGTTCCCTCACCCAGCCCGGAGCCTGCTGTGCTCGCTCCAGGTCGAAGCGGCCGGTGCCTAGAATTTCGCCGGTCGGTACGCGGCCGCGCACGGCCGGCACCACGTGGGCGGCGGGGTTGAGCCGCGCCAGGGTGGCTCGCAACCGGTCGGCGGACGCGGCGTCGACGAGGTCGAGCTTGTTGAGGACGATCACGTCCGCGAACTCGATCTGGTCCATCAGCAGATCGCTGACCGTGCGCTCGTCGTCCTCGTACTGATCCAGGCCCCGCTCCACCAGTTCGTCGCCACCGGCCAGCTCGGGCAGGAAGTTGGCGGCGTCCACCACCGTGACCATGGTGTCCAGCCGGGCCAGGTCGCCGAGGGTGGCGCCGTCGTCACGGGCGAAGGCGAACGTGGCGGCGACCGGCATGGGCTCGGAGATGCCGGAGGACTCGATGAGGAGGTAGTCGAAGCGCCCCTCCCGTGCCAGCCGGTCCACCTCTTCCAGCAGATCGTCACGCAGGGTGCAGCAGATGCATCCGTTGGTCATCTCGACCAGGCGTTCCTCAGTGCGCGACAGGGCCGCCTCGCCGCCGCGCACCAGGGCGGCGTCGATGTTGATCTCGCTCATGTCGTTGACGATGACGGCGACGCGCAGGCCCTCACGGTTTGCGAGGACATGGTTGAGCAGGGTGGTCTTGCCGGCGCCGAGGAAACCCGACAGAACGGTGACGGGCAGGCGGCGCGAGGGGGTTTGCGTCATGCGGTGTCAGCCCTCGGGGCGGAGCAGGCCACGCTCGTACGCCTTGGCCAGCCGCTGGGGGACACGGTACGGGGCCCCGTCCACCGTGACCGTCACCAGCTGAGGCATCGCCGCCTTCCATTGCGCGCGGCGGTGCCGGGTGTTGCTGCGCGACATCTTGCGTTTGGGCACGGCCATGGGGACCTCCGGTGGGAAGAGTGAGCAAGGTAGACGGTACCTGAAAATGGATGTCATTACGACGGGCTGCCGCCGGAACCGGGCAGGCGACACCGGCGCTGCCGCTCAACAAGGGCGTCAGCGCCGGTGTCGCAAGGCCTTGTGATGCTCCGCATCTCAGGTATCGAGGCCGACTTCTCGTGAGCCCCCGTTGGCCGCACTGGGCAACCGGCGATCACCATCGCCCGTGCGGGCGCGCAGGTCGCTCCGGTACTCAAGGGTCCTGCACGGCGCCCTGGCGAGTATGCCGCCAGGGTCACTTGAGTACGCGGGGTGCCTTGCGCCGCACATCCCTTGCGAGTGAACGTCAGCGGCGCCCAGGCGAATTTCGCAGCATCGCTATGGCCGCGGACTCGCGAGGAGGTGCGGCTCCAGCGGCATATCGCCTGGGCTGAGCAGGGGATTCACGAGTAGCGTGTAGGCGCCCGCCAGGGTCTTGAGCGCCGTCGCCGCTTCAGGCGGCTCCAGCTTCGCGGTGGCGTCCGCGGCCGCTGCTATCCGCTGCAGGAGAACCAGGCAAGTGGCATCCTCTGCGCTTCTCTCTGTCCCAGTCATTTCCCTTCGCCCTCTCGCTCCGGCTGCGCCCTCAGTCGACGGGCCCGGTGACTCGGCTGCACGATCGGAGCACGGCTTCCAGGAACGCCTCATCGTGAGGCGCCTAGGGAACGTGAGCCGACCGCGCTGTTCCGTCTGTGCTCTGCCCACATCGGTTTGGGTCACCAGCGGATCACCTCCGGGGTTACGCCGTCACAACCCATGTACCCGGTCCAGAGGTGCATAAAATATTGCATAAAGAAAATTTTGCACTCTGGTGATCAGGAGCGGTGCCGGGACCGCGTGGGTAGGCGGCGGGCGGCCGGGGGACCGGAGGGTCTGGTGGCGGGAGGAAGGCAGATGCGGGGTGAGCCGACGGTGACGCGCCCCTGGGGCCGGGGCGCTGCTGCTGTTGCCGGCCGCGACGGGTTGCGTACTGCTGCTCTTGCTGGTGCGTGGCGAGTGGGGCCCGCTGCGGCGGATGGATCAGGAGGTGGCCGACGGGCCTGAACGGAGCCGTGGCCGGCCACGGGGTGGTGGTGCGGGCTCTGCGGGTGGTCACCGACCTGGGCGGGAGCCCGGCGCCGGCCTGGCTGACCGGCGTAGGTGTGGTGTGGCTGCTGTTGTGCCGCAGGTGCGAGCGGCGCTGTACGTGGTGGCCGCGATGGGCGCCTGGTCCCGATCTCGGTGATCAAGGTCTTGGCCGGCCGACTACGGCCGGGCGTCGACGAGCCCCTGGACACGCACGCCGTCGGGCCTGAGCTTTCCCAGCGGACATGCGCTGAGCTCCCTGGGGGCCTACGGAGTGCTGCTCCTGGTGTTCCTGCCGGTGATGACCCGCATGGTGCGCCGGGTCGCCACCACGGTGGCGGTCGTGGGCGTCTTCGTGATCGGTTTCATCCGGGAGCACTGGAGCACAAGTGACACACCAGACAGGCCCTCACGTCCCACGTGTCCCGGACCCGTGGACTCAGGTGCCGAGCCGCACAACGCCACTGGACTGGACTGCCACTGCCGTGGGCCGCGTCGAAGGGTGGGCTCACTTCCCGCTGTACTTCTACCGGCTGCCCAAGGCACCGGACCTGGACATCAGTGCGGATGAACTGGACCTGGGGGCGGTACGGGAAGCCGCGAAAGTTGCCCGCGCGCTGCCTCGGAGGCGGGGGTACGTCCACCGCGACGTCCGGCTCGCCCTTCGATTGTCAGCGCCGCCTTCTGCGATCGCCGTTGATCAGCCTGCGGTAACGGAGGGGGTGTGATGGACGAGATCCGTCGTGGAGAGCGAGGCAAACAGAAGACCTGGCAGTGGCTCATGGTCCTGATGGCGCATCGGGGCCTGTGTGTCCACTGCGGTCGCTCCGCGGCCACCACGATTGACCACGAGATGCCCCTCGCCGATACCGGAGCAGGCGTCTGCTGGAACTTCGTTCCAGCCTGCGAAGACTGCAATCGCTGGAAGAAGGGCCGTACCGCGCGGTGCTGGGTGGCCGACATGGATCTCCATCACCAAGCCCCGGACCGCCGGGCGCGTTGAACGACTTCCAGGTCGACGCGGAGAGTGGCTCCGTGCTCGACGGAGCGCGTGCCTGGCGCATGGTCAGGCAAGTCGGCATCTGGTCGGCATCAGTTCCCGAACATCCTGAAAGGCTGTCGGACAGGCACCTGGCCGGTGGCGTCACAACAGCCTGGATGGCGCGGAACTCCAGGCAGGGAGCCCCATCCCCAATGAGAGCGCGATGTTCCTCACAGTCGTCGACTTCGACGCGTGCCCGTGTAGAGTGACGACCGCCCTTGACCTGCACAAAGCTGGCAGGGAGCCGTCTTCCAGGAGTCCAAAGTGCTGCGTACTCTGTTCAAGTCCAAGATCCACCGAGCCACCGTCACCCAGGCCGACCTGCACTACGTCGGATCGGTGACCATCGATGCCGACCTGCTCGACGCCGCCGATCTGCTGCCCGGCGAGCTCGTGCACATCGTGGACATCACCAACGGCGCCCGGCTGGAGACGTACGTCATCGAGGGCGAGCGCGGATCCGGCGTGATCGGGATCAACGGGGCAGCGGCCCATCTCGTCCACCCCGGTGATCTGGTGATCATCATCAGCTACGCGCAGGTGACGGACGCCGAGGCGCGGGCACTCACTCCCCGGGTCGTGCACGTGGACCGCGACAACCGGATCGTGGCTCTGGGCGCCGACCCGTCCGAGCCGGTGCCCGGCTCGGACCAGCAGCGCAGCCCGCAGGCCGTCGGGGCCTGACCGCAGCAAGACGAGGAGCGTGTCCATGAGCGACCCGGAGACCAGCGACCCCGGGACCGGCGACCCGGAGATCCGTGACGACAGGGCGGCGGGCCGGCTGGAGGCCGTGTCCGGCGGCGGAGTCGTCGGCCGCATCGAGTACTTCGTGCTCGACAGCCCCGAGCGCGCCCTGGTGCCCGTCCACACGATCGTCGAGCCGGCCCACGAGGGCCAGGGCATCGCGGGTTCACTCGCCCGTGAGCTCTACACGCTGGCCGGCCGCGAGGACCGTACGGTCGCATCCCTGTGCCCCTACGTCACCAGGTGGGCCGAACGCCATCCGGACGAGGCGAAGCCGGCCGATCAGGCCCTCCTCGCGGTGGCGAAGGACTGGCTGAGGGACCACCCCGGCCGTTTCTGACGGCCGTTCCCGTCAGCCCGGCCCGCGTTACCCCCACCTGGTCCCGTCCCCGTCCTGCGGGGGAGTGACTGCGCAGGGGGCGGGCCGGGTAGGCGGGGGAGTAGTCCAGAGCCGGAGTCGTCCCACTGGCTGGAGGACCTGATGACGAACCCGATTCCCGATCCCGTGCCGCCGGCCCCGACGCCGGGCCCGGATCCCCAGCGCCCGGAGCCGCACCCCGACCCGGTCCCGAACCCGCAGCCCCCGCCGGGCCCGGAGCCGACTCCGCCGCCGCCCGCGCCCACCCCGCCGCCGGGCCCGACCCCGCCGGCACCCCCGGGCCCCGACCCCGTGCCGGGTCCCGACCCCTCACCGATCCCCCCGGGACCGGACCCCGTACCGAACCCTGAGCCCGGCCCGCCCCTGTCCTGACCCCCGGTACGCGAACGGGGCGGTGGACGGCGCGTGCTGCCGTCCACCGCCCGGCGCACCGCCCTCAGC
The DNA here is from genome assembly GCF_040303285.1 of Streptomyces sp. NPDC096046. Classification (NCBI taxonomy): domain Bacteria; kingdom Bacillati; phylum Actinomycetota; class Actinomycetes; order Kitasatosporales; family Streptomycetaceae; genus Streptomyces; species Streptomyces sp. NPDC096046. The sequence goes on from NZ_JBEOSZ010000031.1 coordinate 88,651, forward strand.
GGCAGCACCTACGCGGAGGTCTCCGACCGGTCCCCGCCCCACAGCGTGTGGAACGAACCGTCACGGTCCACCCTGCGGTACGTGTGCGCACCGAAGTAGTCCCGCTGCCCCTGCGTCAGCGCGGCCGGAAGCCGCTCCGCGCGCAGGGCGTCGTAGTAGGCGAGCGCCGCGGCGAAGCCGGGCGTCGGCACACCGTGGCGGGTCGCGGCGACCAGCACCTCGCGCCAGTCGTCCTGGGCGTCCGCGATCTCCCGCGCGAACGTCGCGTCCGACAGCAGGCTCGGCAGGTCGGGCCGGGCGTCGTACGCGGCGCGGATCCGGTCCAGGAACGCCGCACGGATGATGCAGCCGCCCCGCCACAGCGCGGACACCGCGCCCAGGTCGATGTCCCAGCCGTACTCGGCACGGGCCGCGTCGATCTCGTGGAAGCCCTGCGTGTACGACACGATCTTCGACGCGTACAGCGCCTGCTCCACCCGGTCGGCGAACGCCCGGGCCTCCGCCTCGCTCAGCGGCTGCGCCTTCGGGCCGGCCAGCCCGCGCGAGGCCTCCCGCAGCTCCGCGTGGCCCGACAGCGAGCGCGCGAAGACCGCCTCGGCGATACCGGACACCGGAACGCCCAGGTCCAGCGCGATCTGCACGGTCCAGCGGCCGGTGCCCTTCTGCTCGGCCTGGTCGACCACCACGTCCACGAACGGCTTGCCCGACTCCGCGTCCACGTGCGACAGCACCTCGGCCGTGATCTCGATCAGATACGAGTCGAGACGGCCCTGGTTCCAGGTCCGGAAGATCTCCGCGATCTCGGCGGGGGAGTACCCGGCGACGTCCCGCAGCAGCTGGTACGCCTCGCCGATCAGCTGCATGTCCGCGTACTCGATGCCGTTGTGCACCATCTTCACGAAGTGCCCGGCACCGTCGGGACCGACATGGGAGACGCACGGCGAGCCGTCGGCCGCCTTCGCCGAAATCTTCTCCAGCATCGGGCCCAGCGAGTCGTAGGACTCCTTCGGGCCGCCCGGCATGATGCTCGGCCCGTTCAGCGCGCCCTCCTCACCGCCGGAGACACCCATGCCGACGAAGTGGATGCCCTGCTCACGCAGGTCGCGCTCCCGGCGCCGGGTGTCCGCGAAGTGCGCGTTGCCACCGTCGATGATCATGTCGCCGGGCTCCAGCAGCGGCGCGAACTCCTGGATCACCGCGTCCGTCGGCTCACCGGCCTTCACCATCACGACCAGCCGGCGGGGCCGTTCCAGCGCCGCCACGAAGTCCTTCGCGCTCTCACACGCGATGAACTCCCCCTCACCGCCGAACTCCTCCACCAGGGCGTGCATGCGCGAGGGCGTCCGGTTGTGCACCGCCACCGTGTAGCCGTTGCGGGCGAAGTTGCGGGCGAGGTTGCGGCCCATGACCGCGAGACCCGTGACGCCGATCTGCGCTGTACTGCTCATTCGGTTCGCTCCTAAAGACCTCGGTACCGGTGCTGCCGGTGGGCGGTGCCCTGGGGCATCCCCCCGTCGACCATCCTTGCGTGCCGCTACGTCGTCCGCACGCGCGGGTCGCACGGCGTGGCGCAGGCTGATACGGAACCGAGCCCCGTGGCACTCAGCCGATGTACGCGTCCCCGCGCACGGCGCACCCGCGCACCGCGTGCCGTACACGGTGCACCGCCGAGGCGCACGTCGCGCAACAGGGGCCTCATACCGGCCATTTGGACTCCCGGGCGGCTGATAGCCGTCTTGTTCTGGCCGGTTCGCCGCGCTTACTTTTGCCCCTCCAGACGCATGTCCAGGGGGGCTTTCCATGGCCGCACGGGGCCGGCACCGCCGGTATCAGCCGAACAGGATCAACCGCGCCTCACTCACCGTCACGGCGGGCGGCGCGGGCATGGCGCTGCCGTTCATGGGCACCGGCGCCGCCCATGCGGCGGACGTGGACACCTGGAACAAGGTCGCCGCCTGCGAGTCCACCAGCAACTGGAACATCAACACCGGCAACGGCTTCTACGGCGGGCTGCAGTTCACCCAGTCCACCTGGGAGGCCTACGGCGGCCGGGCCTACGCGGCCCGTGCGGACCTGGCGAGCAAGGACCAGCAGATCGCCGTCGCGGAGAAAGTGCTCGACGGGCAGGGCCCGGGCGCCTGGCCGGTCTGCTCGGTACGGGCCGGACTGACCCGGGGCGGCGGCGAGCCCGACATCCGGCCGGCCGCCGAGCGCACGAAGCAGAAGGACGCCAAGAAGACCTCTTTCGAGGACGTACGGCCGCAGTCCACGCCGCAGTCCCGGGCGGGCAACGCCGAGATGTACACCGTGGTGCGCGGCGACACGCTCTCCGGCATCGCGGACGACCAGGACGTACGGGGCGGCTGGCGGGGCCTGTACACGGCCAACCGGTCGGCCATCGGCGCCGACCCCGACCTGATCGTGCCCGGGCAGCGCCTGGCGCTGCGCGGCGAGGGCGCCACGAAGACGCGTCCGGCGCACCGGCCGGCGCCGTCGGCCAAGCCCTCGACGAAGAAGCCGGCCCAGGACCGTGCCAAAGAACGGCCCAAGGAGCAGTCGAAGGAGCGGTCGAAGGACCAGAACAGGGAGCGCGCCGACCGGTCCACGGCCACCCGGCAGGGGCTCGTCGCCCCCGTCAGCGCCTCCCTCGGGACGCCCTACCGCAAGGCGGGTTCGGCGTGGTCGAAGGGCTATCACACCGGCGTCGACTTCCCCGTTCCCACAGGCACGACCGTCAAGTCGGTCGCGGCGGGCAGCGTCGTCAGCGCGGGGTGGGGTGGCTCCTACGGCTACCAGGTCGTCATCCGGCACGGCGACGGCCGCTACAGCCAGTACGCCCACCTGTCCGCGATCTCCGTACGGGACGGGCAGTCGGTGAGTGCCGGCCAGCGCATCGGCCGCTCCGGCTCCACCGGCAACAGCTCGGGCCCGCATCTGCACTTCGAGGTGCGGACGGGGCCCGGGTTCGGCTCGGACGTCGACCCTTTGGCGTACCTCCGGGCGGGCGGCGTCAGGATCTGACACGTACGCGGTGCCGGTTGACCATGGGCAGCGGTATGTACGGGATGCCGTAGAAGGGCACGTAGGAGAGCGGGCGCTCGTCGTCGAAGACCGACACCGACGGCTCCCCGCTCTCGTACGGGCCGTCCCCCACGGACGCCACCGCCACCGCTGCCCCCGACCCGGGCCTCACGCCCGGCCCGGGTACGAGCACCGCGGCAGGTGTGTCCGGTACTGGCACCAGCTCCTCCGCCGGTGCCTTCGGCCCGGGTACGAGCACTGCCGCAGGTGTGTCCGGCGTCTGGGCCTCCGCCGGTGCCTCCGCCCCGGGCACGAGCACTGCCGCCGCTGTGTCCGGGACAGGCACGGACGCCGGCGCCGGCGCCGGGCGGGGGGGGCCCGCCCGCGCGGGCGGGGGGGGCTCGCGAGGCGGGCGCGGCGGCGCCCCGCCCGGCCCCGCGGCCGCCCGG